>JAFTIP010000032.1 GCA_017456845.1 Ruminococcus sp. | reverse complement strand
TTTAAAGCTTCGCCTGCAACAGTTGCATACTTAACAGAGCTTAAGTCATACTTTGATAAATCCTGACGGATAAAGAAGCGATACATTGTAGGCGGTGCACAGAAGGTTGTGATGCCGTACTTTTTGAACAAAGGCAGAATATCATCAGCATCAAAACGGTCGAAGTCATAGGTAAATACTGCGGTTTCGCAGAGCCACTGACCATAGAGCTTGCCCCACAGAGCCTTACCCCAGCCTGTGTCGGAAATTGTAAAGTGCATGCCGTTGGGGTCTACATTATGCCAATACTTAGCAGTGATAAAGTGACCGAGAGGATACATATGATTATGCTCGGCAATTTTGGGGTTGCCTGTAGTTCCGGAGGTGAAGAACATAATGAGAGGGTCATTGCCACAAGGTGAGTCCTCGGTTCTCTTGTAGTTATGAGAGAACTTCTCGAACTCTTCCTCAAAACTGTGCCAACCCTCACGCTTACCGTTAACACTTACCTTAACTGTAAGTGTGGGACTGTTTACCGAAGCTTTATCAGCTTCGTCAGCTGTTTCGCCGTCGGCAGTACAGATAATAGCCTTAACACCTGCAGCATTGAAGCGGTACTCAAAGTCGTGTTCTTTTAAAAGGTTTGTTGCAGG
Organism: Ruminococcus sp.; assembly: GCA_017456845.1. Lineage (GTDB taxonomy): Bacteria > Bacillota > Clostridia > Oscillospirales > Acutalibacteraceae > Ruminococcoides. The sequence continues at coordinate 64,470 of JAFTIP010000032.1, read as the reverse complement.
AATTGCAATAGCACCGATTTTGTGAAGAGCAAGAATAGAGAACCAGAACTGATAATGACGCTTTAACACAAGCATAACTCTGTCGCCCTTTTTAATACCTAAGGACTCAAAGTAGTTAGCTGTCATATTGGAGTATTCCATCATATCCTTGTATGTGAAAACACGCTCCTGCTTGGTATTTGTAAGATGTACCATAGCAGTTTTATCGGGACATTTTGCGGCTAAACCATCGATAACGTCAAAGGCAAAGTTAAACTTATCCTCGTTTTTAAAGCTGATTCCTGAAAGCACGCCGTTTTCGTCTGTTTCGGTTGTGATAAATTTTTCGTAAACAGGATTTTCGAGCTTTGCAAGGTCTGTATTTGTAGTAGTAGCGGCAATTACCTTTTCCTCGTAATTTGCCATACCGTTTGAATCGGGATTGATAACGATTGCATAAATCTCGCAGTCGCTTCCACCGATTGCACGCTCGTCATGAGGAATTGAGCTGTCGTAATAGATGCTGTCACCCTCGTGTAGGATTTCGTATCTGTCGCCTACCTGAATCTTCATACTGCCCTTAATAACAATATCAATCTCATGGCCTGTATGGGTAGAAAGGTGCATGGGCTCGTTCTGAATCTGCTCAGAATAAGGAATAACAACGTGGAAAGGCTCAGCAAGCTTATTCTTAAAAGCAGGAGCTAAGTTGTAGTATTTAAAGCCTTCGCGTCTTGCAAAAGGCATACCCTCGCCTTTTCTTACAACTGAGTACTGAGTAAGCAAGGGGCTGGTACCTTCCATAATATCTGTAATATCAAGAGAGCAAGCATTGGCAAATTTATATATAAATGTAAAGCTGAAGTCAGACCGACCTGACTCAAGCAGACGATACTCCTCAGGAGTTGTGCCGGTTTTCTTTGCCATCTGTTCTACTGTAAAGCCTAAATCCTCACGAACGCTTTTAATTCGGTTTGCCACCTCTTTTATTCTTTCATCAATCATTAAATTCTGTGACATTCTGGATCCTCTCCTTTACCGATAAATTAGTTAATAAAAAAATAAAAAGCCGTCTCAAAGCAAAAACTTTGAGACGACTGAAAAAACTTTCTTAGCCGCGGTACCACTCAAATTGCGAGGACTATTGCCCTACACCGCTTACAGGTTCCAACAAACCCTCTGCCTTAACGCGGCATTCACGGGAGCGTCTACTAAGGAAGCAAAACCTTTTCGGACTCCGGCTCGGAAGGGATAATCAAATGGAAAAACTTAGTGCAACCTCACACCAAACGGTTGCTCTCTGAAAAAAAGCTTAACCTGACTTCTTCGTCACAGCCTTTAATGTAGTAAAGAATATCAAAAACGGGATAATTTGTCAATAGTTTTTTAAAACTTTTCTTTTTTTATAAAAAACTCTTTATCTTTTGGGTTTTATAGTGTATAATATAAGTGTATGTGCAACACACAAAACATTTATATGTAAAGGAGCTTACAATTATGCCATTAGTTAATGCAAAAGAAATGCTTACAAAGGCAAAGGCAGGCCACTATGCAGTAGGCCAGTTCAACATCAACAACCTTGAGTGGACAAAGGCTATCCTTTTAACTGCTCAGGAGCTCAACTCCCCCGTTATCCTCGGTGTTTCTGAGGGTGCAGGTAAGTACATGTGCGGCTACACAACCATCGTTGGTATGGTTAACGGTATGCTTAATGAGCTTAACATTACTGTTCCCGTTGCTCTTCACTTAGATCACGGTTCCTACGACGGTGCAAAGGCTTGCATTGCTGCAGGTTTCTCTTCCGTAATGTTCGACGGTTCTCACTATGCTATTGAAGAGAACATTGAGAAGACTAAGGAATTAGTTGCTATTTGTGAGGAAAAGGGCCTTTCCTTAGAGGCTGAGGTTGGTTCCATCGGCGGCGAAGAAGACGGCGTTGTTGGTGCCGGCGAATGTGCTGACCCCGACGAGTGCAAGATGATTGCAGATTTAGGCGTTACAATGCTCGCTGCAGGTATCGGTAACATCCACGGCAAATACCCTGAGAACTGGGCAGGTCTTTCCTTCGAAACTCTCGAGGCTATTTCCGCTAAGACAGGTGATATGCCTTTAGTTCTTCACGGCGGTACAGGCATTCCCGAGGATATGATTAAGAAGGCTATTGACCTTGGCGTTTCCAAGATTAACGTTAACACAGAGTGCCAGCTCGCTTTTGCAGCTGCAACTCGTGAGTATGTTGAGGCTGGCAAGGACCTTCAGGGCAAGGGCTTCGACCCCAGAAAGCTTCTTGCTCCCGGCTTTGAGGCTATCAAGGCTACAGTTAAAGAGAAGATGGAGCTTTTCGGTTCCGTAAACAAGGCTTAAGCCGTTAGCCACGGCAAAGCGATTCGCCTTTGGATAGGTTACATTTAAATGTTAACTTCCATTAACGGCGTAATAAATTAAAGCTTTATACAAACATCTAATCCCGTCGTTTCATAGCGGCGGGATTTTTCTTTGCATTAAATTGCCACTCTCAACCATGTCGGTCATTTCATCTCTGAACAGTCAGCATTTCATAGACCCACTTGACTCTATGGTAATATTGCCTAATTGGAGCAACATATTTTCTCAATTAATGTCAATTGAAAAAGAACATATCATATGATATCTTATAATTGTCTAATAACATAGAACATTTAGAATCAAGGAGGTATTATTATGAAACAAAAAACCACAAAATCTTTGTTATCAATTTTATTAGCCATGCTTATGGTGCTTTCATCAATTCCTTTTGCAAGTGCTATGAGCCTTTCAGAAAGCGGCTTCGTTTATCAAGCTTATGACGACAAAGCCGTAATTTTGGAATACAGAGGCACCGAGACTCATGTAACCATACCTGAAACCATAGACGGTTTTTCTGTGTTTGCCATTGAATTCGGTGCTTTCGACGGTTCTTCAAAAATAACTGAAGTTATCCTGCCCGAAAGCTTGGTAGAAATCCGCGAGGGTGCATTCAGGAATTGCAAAAGTCTTACTGAAATTACAATCCCCAAAAACGTCAGCTATGTTTCCAGATTTTCATTCAGCGGTTGTAGTAAACTAACCAATATATATGTAGACCCTGACAACCAACATCTTTCAAGCTCCGAAGGAATTCTTATGAGTAAAGACGGAAATGAGCTTTTGTATTATCCTTCGGCTCGCGAAGCAGAAAGCTTTACTGTTAGCGATACAGTAAAAATCATTGGTAACTATTCTTTTTCAGAGTCAAAAAATCTTAAAAGCATAACTCTACCCGAAAGCGTAACAACTGTTGAAGAAGGTGCTTTCAGCGGATGCACAAACCTTGCTGAACTTTCTGTTACAGATAGCCTTAATAATATCGGCTACGACGCATTTAGCGATACCGCTTACTATAATGACTCAAGCAACTGGGAAGATTCTGTTCTTTACATTGGAAGCACACTTGTATGCGTAAAAACCAATAATATTACAAGCTTTACCGTTAAAGACGGCACCAAGGGCATTGGCGAAAAAGCATTTGACAACTTCCGAAATCTCAAAGATATCACTCTGCCTGATTCAGTTGAAATTATCGGTGCAGGTGCTTTTGGTTGGTGTTCGTCTCTTGAAAACATAAACCTTCCAAAAAGCCTTAAATTCATAGGCGATAACGCATTTTATGTTTGCGACAGTCTTGAAGCTATAACAATCCCTGAAGGTGTTACGGAAATCGACTACGATGCCTTTTCAAGATGCGAAGCTTTAAAAACAGTTACTCTTCCCGACACTCTTGAAAAACTGGGTAAAAGGGCTTTCTGGTATTGTGAAAATCTTGAAGAAATCACAATACCCTCAAAAGTTAAGGAAATAGAAGAATCCACATTTGAATTGTGCAAGAATCTCAAAACAGTTAACCTTTCCGAAGGTCTTGAAACCATCGGTACTCTTGCTTTTAAGGAGTGCTCGGCACTTACTGAAATAACTATCCCCTCATCAGTTACCCACATCAGCGATGACAGCTTTTACTTTTGCAACCATTTTGAAAAATTAACTGTTTCTCCGGAAAATCCTAATTATACCGGCGAAAACGGAGTTTTATTTAGCAAAGATAAAACTAAGCTTATCTGCTATCCTCAAAACAAGCCTGAAACAAGCTATACTATGCCCGAGTCCGTTACAGAACTAGGCACCTCAGCTTTTGCTTTTTATGATATTATCGGAAATCTTCAATCCCTTACAGTTTCCGGCGGTATCAAGCACATCCCTCAAAAAGCATTCTATGGTTGCCATTCACTTAAAAATGTAACCCTTTCAGAAGGTATTGAAAGTATCGGCGAAAGAGCTTTTTATTATTGCCGAAATCTCGCTAATGTTAATTTACCCGAAACACTCACAACTATTAATGCCGAAGCATTTTACGGATGCGAAGCTTTAGAAAACATAACTATACCCAACGGCGTAAAAACCATCGGTTACCGTGCGTTCTGCAGTTGTAAAAACCTAAAATCCATTACACTACCCGAAAGCGTTGCCACCGTTGACGAAGAAGCTTTCGGCTGGTGTTACAAGCTTGAAGAAGCAAAGCTTGGAAACAACATTACATATATAGGTTCAGGTGCTTTTACTTACTGTTTTGAGCTCAAATCCATAAACATTCCCGAAAAGCTAAAGGTTATTCCCAGCTCTGTTTTCTGCAACTGCTATGCTCTCGAAAACGTTATTATACCTGAGGGAGTTGAAGAAATCAGCGGTTATGCCTTTGACAATTGCGAATCTATTGAAAAAATCACGATTCCCGACAGTGTTCGCACAATCGGTTCTTGTGCTTTCAGAAATTGTAAAAAACTTGCAGAAATCGATCTGCCCGACAACATTGAAAATCTTGGAACAAGTATTTTTGATGATACAGCATACTATGACGACGAAAACAACTGGGACGGCGATGTGATGTACATCGGTACCACACTTTACGAAGCCAAAGACAGCATCAGCGGAAAATACGTTATTAAAGAAGGCACCGAAAAAATTAACGCTTCTGCCTTTTATTTTAAACGCAACTTAACTGAGGTTGTTATTCCCGACACAGTCAAAACAATAGGAGCAAGTGCTTTTTACAGATGTGAAAAGCTTGCCTCAGTAACCATTCCTGAGGGGGTAGAGAGAATCGAGCGAAAAGCTTTTAATCTTTGCAGCCGACTTTCTGACCTTACAATTCCCAAGAGCGTTACCTATATAGGCGACTCTTTGGTTTACAATTACCCCTCTGATTTCAAGTTGAATGTTTACACCAACTCCTATGGTCACGATTATGCAGTTCTTCACACTCTTCCCTATACACTTATAGACGGAGCTACCAACGACCAGCAGAACACTGACGTAAAAACGGAGCCTACACAATCAAGTGGAAGCTATATTACCGAACCTACAGAGGCCACAACAGACTCTGAACCTGTAGTTACAGACCCGACAGAAACTACCGAACCTGTAAGTTCTACGGGTACTGACCCCACAGAAGCTACCGAACCTGCAAGTTCAGCGGTTATAGAACCTACAGAAAATACAGAGCCAAAAACAACTGCAACCACCGAAATAACAACTACAGAAACCGACCCCTCTACCACAAGCGTACCTGCTACTACATCAACCGCACCCGCCACCACAACTGCTCCTACAAAACCTGAAAGCTCATCCACAGCACCCGCTATGGAATTTGATTTAGGCGATGTTAACAAGGACGGAAAGCTTAATATCCGCGATGCAACACTTATTCAGAAATACATTGCAAAGCTCAGCTCTCTTGATGACGAGGCAGTAAAGCTGGCTGATTACAACAACGACACCAAGGTTAACGTAAAAGATGCAACTACAATCCAGAAAAAGATTGCAGGCCTCATCTAAACCACAAGCCGCGGTGGGGCGTTAGCCACGGCAGGGCTGTTCGCCTTTGGAAAAGTTGCATATTCAGGCAACCTTTCATCAACGGAGGGTCTAATTATAACTTAACACAAACAAAATCACCGCTGAGGACTTTAAAATCCTCAGCGGTTTTTTATTTGCAGGTCAGCCACCCGTAGGCAACAAGCCTATTCGTAAGATTTTGTATAAAGGTAGTATTACACCAACGTCAGATCAAAGTCAAACAACAATTTTCGCCGTTAAGCATGATTAAGTTTATATTAAGAGTTTTAAAAAGGCGGAATTGCCCACCGTGGCTAACGGAAAACCCCGCCGTTAAGCGGGGTTTAGTTTATATCAGAGTTTTACAAAGGCGGAATCACCCACCGCGGTTAGCGGTTTAGCCGATAACACGAACGCGGATAACGTCCTCTAAGTTTTCGGTTGCCTTTGCGGCATCTGCTGCGGGACCTGTAACGTCGATAATCATATAGCCGTAGTCGCCGCGGCTCTTACTCTCCATATTCTCAACGTTTGCACCTGTAGCGGCAATAGCGCCTGTAACAGTAGCAATAACATTGGGCTTGTTACGGTGAAGAACGCAGATTCTTGTGTCGCCGCTTCTTGCCATGGAAACTGCAGGGAAGTTTACGGAATTCTTAATGTTACCGTTCTCAAGGTAATCCTTAACCTGATCAGCTGCCATAACTGCACAGTTGTCTTCGCTTTCGGGAGTAGAAGCACCGAGGTGAGGCATAGCAACAACACCATCCTCACAAAGGAGGTCGTCTGTAGCAAAGTCTGTAACGTACTTAGCAACCTTACCACTCTTAAGTGCTGCGAGCATATCAGCAGAATTAACAAGACCATCTCTGGAGTAGTTAAGAATTCTAACGCCGTCTTTCATCATAGCGATTGTCTCAGCGTTAATTGTTTCTTTAGTAGAAGCATTGAGGGGAACATGGATTGTGATGTAGTCGCACTCCTTGTAAATCTCCTCAACAGAATTTGCGTGGTAGATGCTGTTCTTAAGCTTCCAAGCAGCATCAACAGAAATATAGGGGTCGTAACCATATACTTCCATACCTAAGGACTTAGCAGCATTAGCAACTAAAATACCGATAGCACCAAGGCCGATAACGCCAAGCTTCTTGCCCATAATTTCGGGGCCTACAAACTGGCTCTTGCCCTTCTCTACCATTTTGCCAACTTCTGCACCGTTGCCCTTGAGGGTCTTTGCCCACTCGATACCGCCGATAACGTTACGGGAAGCAAGGAAGAGACCTGCAATAACAAGCTCTTTAACAGCGTTTGCATTTGCACCGGGAGTATTGAAAACTACAATACCTTCCTCAGCACACTTTTCAACGGGAATGTTGTTTGTACCTGCACCTGCTCTTGCAATTGCAAGTAAGCTCTCAGGCATTGCCATATCGTGCATAGAAGCACTACGAACTAAAACTGCATCAGGTGTATCGCAAGCATCAGAAATAGTGTAGTTTGCACCAAGTCTGTCTGTGCCGATTGCAGCGATTTTGTTAAGTGTAAGAATATTATACATGGCTCTCTTCAAACTCCTTCATAACTGCAACTAACTTCTCAACACCCTCGATAGGCATAGCGTTGTAGATAGAAGCACGCATACCGCCAACAGAGCGATGGCCCTTGATGTTAACGATACCGTTTTCAGTACAAACCTTAACGAACTCTGCATCAAGCTCTGCGTCGCCTGTAACGAAGGGAACATTCATAAGAGAACGGTCCTCCTTAACAACTGTGCCCTTGAAGAGCTTGGAGTTATCGAGGAAATCATAAAGGATAGCTGCCTTTTTCTCGTTGAGTTCCTTCATCTTCTCAAGGCCGCCGATTTCGTTCTTAATCCACTCAAGAACAAGCTTTGCAATGTAGATTGTGTAGCAAGGAGGAGTGTTGAACATAGAGTCATTATCAGCGTGAGTGCTGTAGTTGAACATTGTGGGAGTAATCTCCTGAGCGTTGCCGATAAGGTCCTCGCGGATAATAACAACAGTAAGACCTGCAGGAGCCATGTTCTTCTGAGCACCTGCGTAAAGCATACCGAACTTAGAAACGTCGATAGGCTCGGAAAGAATACAGGAAGAAATATCAGCAACAAGAGGAACGTTGCCTGTATCGGGAAGCTCGTGATAAACAGTACCGTAGATGGTGTTGTTCATACAAATGTGGAAGTAGTCTGCATCGGGTGTGAATGTAGACTTATCAAGCTTGGGAATGTAAGAGAAAGTCTTATCTTCGGAAGAAGCTACAACGTTAGCGTTGCCGTATCTGGAACCCTCTTTGTAAGCCTTCTTAGCCCACTGACCTGTAATTACGTAGTCAGCCTTGCCGGACTTGTTCATAAGATTTAAAGGAATCATTGCAAACTGAGAAGAAGCACCGCCCTGAAGGAAAAGTACCTTGTAGTTATCGGGGATGTTCATTACTTCTCTTAAAAGTGCCTCTGCCTCTTTGATGATTGCATCATATACCTTGGAACGGTGGGACATTTCCATTACGGACTGACCGCTGCCCTGGTAATCCATCATCTCGTCAGCAGCCTTCTTTAAAACTGCCTCAGGCAGTACGGAAGGACCTGCAGAAAAATTATAAACTCTTGCCATTTCTAAAACTCCCTTTCGTGCAAGATTAAATATGTAAAAATATTTATAAAACATTTTTATTAGGCTACATGTTAAAATATTAACCCAATATGAACAATTATATTACTTTAAAACTCATAAGTCAAGAAAAAAGCAAAGCTGTCCGCAAAAATTGGGACAGCTTTTTATGAATTTCTAAATTAATCGTTAAAAACATCGTAATCTCGGGGCTTTCTGTCCTGAGGTTTTACAGGTTTTCTATGGTTTCTCTTATTTTTCTTGTTTTTCTTACTCTTTGCAAGCTCACGCTTAAGATTTTTGAAGAAGTAGCCTGTGCTTTTTACCGCCTGCTTGCTACCCTTTACCATAGTTTTTGTGGTTGAATTTGATGTTGAAGGTTTGCTGCCTTCAGCAAAAGCATCCTCAAAGAAAGCATCGCTGGTTTTATATCCACCTAAATTCTCAGGGTTGCGGGCTTTGTTTTCAGCACGGGAAAGCACGTCATAATTACGCTTGCGTTCAAGCTCTTTCTGACGTCTGCGTTTCTCTTCCTTACTTTTTTTGCTCATAATGTATGAGAAAATAAAGAAGCCGATAACAAGCACCGCAAGAACTATAAGAATAGGTATAAACACCTTCCAAAAGCCAATTTTGGGAGCATTACTTAATATTTCGTCGAACTTAATGCTGGATACAACTTCTCTGATAAGAGAAATTTCTTCTGAACTTAAGGCGTCACCCTCAGAGGTGGACATAACAACAATGCTCATACCATTTACAATGGTAACGCTTTGCCTGCCGTAAACAGTTGTATTGCCCACTGAATCGTAGGTTGTAAAATCAAGGAAAAGCACACCGCCATATTCGCCCTCGGTGCAATCAGAATACTCAGGATTTGCTAAAATTGCATTCTTGTATTCATCAAGAGCTGAAGAAGATAAAAGAGAAAGATTAAAAAACTCCTCGGTTTTTTCGTCCTTTGACATAAGAACTCTTATATCAAGGTCAGGGGCAGAGCTTGAAGCCTCAAGGTAGATACCCTCGGTCATAGTGGGCTTATTCTTACGGGTGGCCACCGCCATATAATCGGGAATATCTATAGACATCCCAAGTTCTTCTATATAATGGGTCTTGCCCAGAGCACTTACGTTTAAAGCTGAAAAAATCAGACAAACTATAGCTAAAACGAGACAAACCAAACGCTTTATGTTACGCATTTAAGCCACTCCTGTATATCTTTTTAAGGATTAAAATTTTACAATATAAAGCGTAGTTTGTCAATAACAAGCAAAAAAGCCGCCTGTGATTTTTTACCACAGGCGGCAATTTTATTTAGTTTTTACTGAGCATTTTTCAATCAGTCGCCGTAATTGTAAACGCCAACCTTGAATTTGCCCTCTGCGTCCTTTTCGTCAAGGAGGTAGAAACCCTTGCCGTCCTCAACGTTTTCGGTAATATCAACAGTCTGCTGTGTGCCGTTGTTGAAAATTATGTTGGGAGTTGAGGGGTCAAGCTGGAACTTGTAAACATCTTCGCCGTTCTTGTTCTTTTCTACAAACTCCATAGCAACACCGGGCCAGCCTGTGGAGTCACTACCGCCCCAGAAGAAAATGTTAACCTTGCTCCAGTTCTTGTTGTTTGTAAAGTAAACAGTCTTCTTTGCAGGAGGCTCTATCTGTGTAAAGTCGCCGTCAACTAAAGTAAACTGGAACATATGATATGTAACGTTGTTATTCTTCTCGCCGTGTGCGTTTGACATATTTCTGTCATACCAGTTTTCTGTGCCGTACTTAACAGTAACCTCGTGTTCTCCTGCAGTTAAAGCAAGTCTTAAGTGAGAGCTTATCTGATGGCCAAAGCTCATAGCAGGGAATACCAGTGTGCCAACATCCTTACCATCAACATATACCGAACGGATAGCGGAAGTAATACCGGCAGTGGGGTCGCCCTGATTTGTGTGAATTGCTGAAAGCTGATATTCGCCGTCAACAGGAATATTTACTGTAAAGGTAGATGTGTTCTGTGCATTGCCTACGTTTACTGTTACATTGGAGCCTGCAGGGCTGTAGGTAATAGGCTTGGAAAGCTCTGACCAGAGACCTGTAGTCTTATCAACAGCAACAACAGAATATACACCGTAAGCCTCACCATCAATTGTGTAGCTTGTACCGGTTACGTCCTTATACTCTGTGCCTGTCCATACTTTGTATGTACAGTTCTTAACGGCGTTCCACTTAAGTGTTGTACCTGAGAGTGTAGCCTTAGGAGCTGTGGGGGCCTTTGCAGTATTTTCAGCCTTGAGATTTACTATATCTTCTGCACCGCTGTCTTTTACTGTGATTTCGATTGTATAATCGCCCTTGGCATCTGTGGGAAGAACATAGCCATTATCAACCTTTTCGCCGTTAACGTAGATAGACTCGACTGTGTCGCCCTTACCGTTAAGTGTAAGATTAAGCGTAGCGTTTCTGTACTTATAGTTTTCTACATAGAAGGGGCCTTCCATCCACTGAGGAACATAGGGGTCAAAGGTAATACCCTCTGTAGTATATTCCATACCGTAAAGAACTCGGAAGTAACCTGCCATAGTAGCTGCAACAGACCATAACTGCTGAGTAGAATGTAAGCCTTCGCCTGTTTCGTAGTCGATAACCTCATAGTTTGTAAGGCAAGCAACTGCACCGCGAACACAGGAGTTCCAGATTTCCTCAGCAAGGAGGTTGTTTTCGTTATCGTTATTAACGGCACCAATCATAAGGATTGCTTCCCAGCCGGGCCATACGCCTGAGTCGTGGTACTTATAATCTGTCCAACGCTCTGCGTTCTTCTGGGGATAAACTGTGTTTGCACCAAAGGGAACCAAAGTGTGGTTTTCCATAATGGAGTCAGCTTTTTCCTGACCGCCGATGTTATACCATACTGCGTAGCCGTTAGCTAAAACGTCCTGTTTATATGCAAGGGGGGAACCCATCCAGTCGGGATACTCCCAAGATGTGTATGTACCTAAATCATCAAGCCAGAGTCTATCTGAAATAGCCTTTTCAAGGTCAGCGGCCAAATCAGCCCAAGCCTTTGCTTCTGCCTCATCCTTACCGAGAATTTCAGCAGCCTCAGAGAGAATCTTCATAGCCTGACAGAAGATAATGTTTGTAGAAGCGGCTTTGCTTTCTGCAATATTTACAATACCGTTTTCATCGTCTTCGCCTGTCCAGTCGCCATAAGTCTTGTCACGATGGTCAAGACCGCAGGTTTCGCCTCTGAAGAGGCCTGCCTCGGCGTCGTAAACTACTTCGTAGTCCTGCATAATTGTGTTGGAAGCTACGTTGTAGAAATACTCAAGAGTTTCTTCGTTGCCGTCTGCAAGGTAGGTTTCCCAAACAGCCAACATCATAATAATTCTGTCAGTAGATACAGGGTAAGAACCGCCTGTACCTGTATCTTCTTCAAAGGTAAGGTTGCCGTCCTTGCCTACAACCTTTGCCTCAGCACAGTTTGTAGAAATTTCGGGGAACAACCATGAAAGGATATACTGCATTGAGATAGCTGTGTCACGGGTCCAAACCTTGTGCCAGTTTGTACCTGTATAGAACACATCGCCAAATGTTTCGTCGTAGTTAATACTCTTGAAAATTTCTTCCATTGTCAGGTTATATGCTGCCTCTGCAAGAGGTGTGTTGGGAGCATAGAAAACAGGAGCCTCTCCAACAATATTGGGGTCGTAGCTCCACTCTCTGTCAGAGCCTGTCTCGGAAGTAAGAATATGAGAACCTGTGTTTGCAACTACACGGGAGTCGTTCTCTGTAAGGCCGTTTGCAAATAAAGTATAATCCTGAGCGTTGCTAACGTTAACACTGCCGCCCTTATACTCTGTATCGCCGTAAACCTGAATTGCATTCAATGTGATTTCTTCGCCGAAATCGAAGAAGAAGCCGAAAGAGTAAACATCTGAAAGCTCAAACACTACGTCGCCGCCTACTACCTTGCCCTCAAGCTCAACCTTCTTATTATCAGCGGTTGTAAGAGTAGCTTTAACAGTAGCATCAGCAGCAACTGCTACGGGAATATCAGCAGCAGCTACCACAGGCATATTCTCATCAGCTATAGCTCCTGATATTACATCGCCGATGGGGTATTCAACCTCAATCTTTGCAAGGTACTTCTGGATTGCAGTAGCATCCTTAACATTTATCTTGCCATCAAAATTTACATCTGCACAGAAGGTTGCATCACCGATAAGAGTAAGCAGCTTTGCGGCGTGCTTCTGAATAATGGTAGCATCCTTAACATTAACCTTACCGTTAGAGTCAGCATCGCCCATGAGGTAAGTCTTAAGTTCGCCTGTGCCTGTACTTGTAGGAACAGTAGAGGGGTCTGTAGTTGTTGTGGGGACAGTAACCTGTGTAGGTTGTGTAGTTGTGGGAGCAGTAGCGGTTACTGTAGGCTCTGTGGTAACTGTTGTGGGCTCTGTTTCAGGGGCTGTAGGATTAGGAACAGCTTCAGCACCTGAAAGTCCGACAAACACAACCTTGTTAACGGTAGCTTCCTTATCAAAACCAAAGCCTACCTTACCCTCGCTTGCAGTTAAATCTGTATAAGCAGAAATGGGTGTTTCTACCCAACCATCGGGGGAACTTACGTAACCCTGAAGTGCGATGTCAGTTTCGGAAGCATCGTCCTTAACACCCTGAACCTGAAGTGTAGCAAATTCAGCACCCTCAGCCTCATACTTAAGCCAAGTGATATTCTTAGGCACATCTAAGGTGATAAACTCCTCTGCACCTTCGTCAAGTGCCTCTACATCTATGTAAGTGCCGTCAGAGAAAACAAGCTTACCTTTAGATGTTTCAATAGAAGCGTTTATGATAATCTTATTTACGTCAAAGGCGTTTACAAAACGAACGCCCCTGTAAGCGTCTGTTACAAATTCATAGCCCATAAGCTCAATATTTTCGATATATTTGAACTTTATCTCGCTTACGTCAATTGAACCTTTTGTTGTGCTTACATAAATTTCGGTTTCACCGTCGATTACAAAGTTCGCAAAAGGCTGTTCCCCTGTAATTTCATAGGTTTCTCCCTTAGCATTGTAAAGCATAGTGTTGCCTTTTTTAGTTGCGGCATCATCAACAGAAACAAGGTAAACACCATTTTGCTCAGGCTTAACTATTAAAGAAACAAACTCATCAATGTTAAGTCCCTTGATTTTGCCGTCCTTAACAAGAGCTGTATCGGAAGCAGAGTCAAAATTCTTGAAATTAAGCGTTGTTTCGCCTTTTGAGATAGCATCAGCCGCATCATTTGCAGGATTAACAACTATTTTATCAACGTTGAAGGTGCCGTCAATATTGTCAATTGTAATTCTGTTGTAGCCGGGCTTAAGGGTTTTGGTGAATACCACAGTCTTGTAAACACCCCAACCGCCTGTAGCCTCAAAGAAGCCTACGTCAGTTTGGTCGCCTGTTACAAAATCGAAAATACCGTCGTCACTTTCAGAAGCAACGTTAATTTCAAATCTGTATGCCTGTGCCTCTTTGCCGGAAACCGTTACACCAAAGTTAAGGCTGTCGCCTGCATTGAAATCGCCAACATATTTGCCGCCTGAAGTCTTGGAGTCAGAAAGCACACTTACTGCACCAAGGGCAAATGTGAACTTTTCAGCCTCAATTGTAGTGGCTTTTGTGGCACTTAATGTAAAATCAGACTTTGTGTTCATAGATTCTGCTGTGTAGTTTTTTGTTTTTGTGTCAGCAGTAAACTTGATAATAGAGTCCGACTCGATTTCAAGAATAGCGTTGTTGTCATCATTTGAGGGATGACCGATAGACGTACTCCAGTTGGGAGTAGCAATTTTAAATTCGTAATTACCTCCTGTCATATCCAACACAAGGGTATAAATACCGTTGCCGCTGTCTACAAATCTGTACTGTTCATAGCAGTTCCAACCGTTCATATTACCCCTGAGGAAAAGACCGTTGCTTAAGCTGTTAGCCGATACGGAGATAATACCTGCCATAGGTATAGCCGCAACAAGCAATAACAAGCTCAGCAAAAGGCTTAAAATACGGAGAGAAAATTTCTTCGTTTTCATGGCTTCAAATCCTTTCTTTAATAAAAATTGCCATAAATATATGCCGAATTTATATTATCACATTCATTAAAAATTAGCAAGTATCAGAAATACTTTTGTGCAAAATAGCACAAAAAATCGCCTTTACCTTAGCAAAGACGATTTTTGGATATGCTTTTATTAGTTATTCTTTATTCTTTCTATTATGTATGGTATAACCTCTGTTTTACCAATCCCTAAGGGATATGCAAAGGCCTCGGTTACGGTTTTCTGAGCAGCGGCAAAAGCTTTTTCGTCTCTTGCAAAGGTACGATAGGATTTTTTGTCAGCATTTTCTCTTCTCAAAAGAAACAGCTTCAGTATAGAAAGGACTTTGGAAAGCTCACCGCTTTTAAGAATTTCTTCAAAAAACATTGCCCGCTCAGTATTGTTCTCAATCCAGATTAAGTTGTTCTTTTCACTTTCATCAATTATGGCGTTGATTTCTTCTTTAGTAAGCATACGCTCAATCTGAGAAGTAAGTGTATCATTATCAACAGGCACGTAAACAGTAGCGTTTTTATCGTAAACCGAACTTAATACGTAATAATCTTTCTTTACTCGTCCGATAGTCTGCTCTTTAATATCTGTGATTTCATATGTTCCCTGCTTACGGTAAACCACGGTTTCTCCCACTTTATGGGAATATTTTTCTAAGGTCTGCAAAAGTCTCACTCCAAATTCTTTATATACTAATTATAATAATTTTTTCAAAAGCTTTCAAAGGCGAAATTCACCAAATTTAACGCCTTTATTTCTGAAATTTTACGACTAATATATTTTTCTTTATTTTTTCTTTTATATATGATATTATAAACATATATTCCTTTTACAGGGAGGATTAATATGATTTACTTTGTAGAAGACGACAGCAATATAAGAGAACTGGTAGTTTACACCCTTAATTCCACAGGGTTTGAGGCTACGGGTTTTGGCAGACCCTCTTTGTTCTGGCAAGCAATAAAGGAGGAAATCCCCACCCTTATTCTTCTTGACATTATGCTTCCCGAGGAAGACGGCTTAAGCATTTTGCAAAAGCTCAGAAGCAACGCCGACACCGCCTCCGTGCCTGTAATTATTCTTACAGCAAAGGCTGACGAGTACGACAAAGTACGCGGCTTTGACTTAGGTGCCGACGATTATGTTCCCAAGCCTTTTGGAATGATGGAGCTTGTAGCAAGAGTCAAGGCGGTTTTAAGGCGTGTAGAACGTGAAACAACTCCTTCCGACTACACCATAGGTGCACTTTACGTATGCCCTAAAAAGCACATCGTAAAGGTAAACGGAGAACCTGTTGTACTTACTCTTAAAGAATTCGATATGCTTTGCTATCTATTAGAGAACAAAGGCATTGTACTCAGCCGCGACCAGATACTTAACAAAGTATGGGGCTACTCCTTTGACGGCGAAAGCAGAACCGTTGACGTTCACGTAAGAACCTTACGCCAGAAATTGGGCGAAGGCGGCGACTCAATAAGCACCGTCCGCGGTATAGGCTATAAGATAGGAGATTAAAAATGAAGAAACAGCTTTTTGCAACTATTTTCTCCTTATGTCTTTCGGCTCTTTTTGCCGGCATAGCCATCGGCTTTACGGTAATATACACCGATTTTAAGGAAACCCCTTGGAGCATAGCTGCACTTTGGGCAGTTCTTGCGTTTTTTATATTCGCCTTGGTTTTTGCAGGTATTGCCGTTTTGGCTTCCGTAAGCTTAAGCAAAAAAATAAGCACTCCATTAAACTATATAGATTTCGACGCACCTGACAAAGCACGGCTCCCTAAGGAATTTGACCCTTTGTGCCAGCGAATCGAAAACCAAAACAAAGAAATGGAAAAGCGTTTTCAGGCAATTACCGCCAGACACGAATCTCAGGACAGTATGCGTCAGCAGTTTACGGCAAACGTTTCTCACGAACTAAAAACTCCCCTTACCTCGGTTTCAGGCTATGCAGAGCTTATCCGCGACGGGCTTGTTGAGGGTGAGAACATCAATCGTTTTGCAGGAAAGATTTACGACGAAAGCCAGCGGATGATAAATCTTGTAGGCGATATCATAAAGCTAAGTCAGTTTGACGAAAAGGATATAAGCGTAAAAATCGAGCGTATTGAGCTTCTAAACCTTTGCCGTACCGTTATCTCGGGGCTTGAGCCATTGGCAAATAAGCAAGGGGTCTCCATAAATCTTTCAGGCGACAACGTTGAGATAAGCGGTGCAGAACTGATTGTGGAAGAAATTA
This sequence comes from Ruminococcus sp., assembly GCA_017456845.1. Lineage (GTDB taxonomy): Bacteria > Bacillota > Clostridia > Oscillospirales > Acutalibacteraceae > Ruminococcoides. Next base: position 47,649 of record JAFTIP010000032.1, on the reverse strand, counting down.
TACACAACCTTGTTAAAAACGCCATTAAATACAACAAACCTGACGGTAAGGTTAACGTAAGCGTTAAACAATGCCTTGACGGCATAGAGCTCAGCGTTTCTGACACCGGTATTGGTATTCCCCCTGAGGATATTGAGCATATTTTCGAACGGTTTTACAGAGTTGACAAAAGCCACTCCAAAGATATCGGCGGTACAGGCTTAGGGCTTTCAATAGTAAAACACGGTGCAATGTTTCACAATGCTTCTATTTCGGTTGAGAGCACAGTTGACGTTGGCACCACCATAAGAGTACTGTTTTAAAAGGAAGGATTTATAAATGGGTAAAAAATCAAAACCTCAGGCAACACCGGTGCCTCAGGTTAAGCGAAACGTAAATATGGACATTATAAGAATAATTGCCTTTGCTTTTGTTCCAAGTGTTCACTTTTTTCTGCACAACGGCTTTTACAGCCAAACAGTAGATAACCCCAGAATGGTTATTATGACCTTTATGAGAAATCTGTTTTTGCTCTGCATTCCCTTATTCTTGCTTTTAACAGGTTATCTTCAGGGCAATAAAAAAATGGAGCCAAATAAAAAATATTATCTGAAAATACTTAAAATAATTGTTCCCTTCCTTATTATTATGACCTTCGATTTGATTTACATAGTCAACGTTCTGGGTTGGGAATACGGAGTTAAGGAATACATTCAGAATTACACCTCGTTTACCCACTATTCATGGTACGTTGAGATGTACATAGGTCTTTTTATGCTTATCCCATTCCTTAACCTTATCTGGCAAAATTTGAAGAATAAAAAGCAGGAACGAATCCTCATTATTACTATGTTCATCCTGATGATTGCCCCTTCTTTATTCAATTACTATCAATTCGATGCAGAAAACATAATGGCATGCACCTCAGATGAGTACTGGTCGCTTTTCCCTAACTGGTGGGCAGGAGTTTACCCGTTGGCTTACTATTTTACAGGTGCATACCTCGCAAAGAACAAAGACGATTTTAAATTAAAGCCTATATATGCTTTTCTTATTTTCCTCGGAACATGGGGCATATTCGGAACCTACACCGTGCTTCGCTGCTGGGGAGGCAAGGCAAGCGTTCACGGCTGGCTGGGATACAACAGCTGGGGACTTTACTTTATGGGTGTTGCACTTTTCATCTTTGTTAACTCCATAAACTTCAAGTCTGTTCCCAAATTCACGGGCAAGGCTCTCGCGAAGCTTTCTGACCTTACCTTTGGTGCGTATCTTGCAAGCTGGATGCTTGACCAGTATATGTACAGCAAAGTGCTTAACGTAAAGGTTCCTGTTATGGAGGACAGGCTCCTCTGGTATGTTCCCTGCGTTTTACTGGCAATAACTGTAGCATTTGTTATTTCATTTGTAGCAGATTTATTTTACAAGGCAGGCTCCATTATAGCTTCAGACATTGCAAAGGAAATCAGAAAAAGTAAAAATTCTTAAACTAAACAGCAATAAAAAACGACAATTTCCTTTGGAATTTGTCGTTTTTTTAGAAGTTTTCAAGATTTTACATAGATTTAACAAAACTACATTAAGATTTAACATTTATTTGATATAGTAAACTCAATGTAAAATTAAATTAAAAATTCAAGGAGTGCTTTTTATGAGTATCACCCCTGTTTTTCAGCTGATTACGGGACTTGCGATGTTCCTCTTCGGTATGAACGCTATGGGCGACGGCCTTAAAAAGGTTGCAGGCAGTAAGCTTGAAACAATTTTGTGGAAGCTTTCTTCTACCCCTACCAGAGGCGTACTTTTAGGTACAGGTGTAACCGCTGTTATTCAGTCTTCTTCCGCCACCTCATGTATGGTTGTAGGCTTTGTTAACTCAGGTATGATGACTATTGCTCAGGCTATAGGTATTATTATGGGTGCTAACATCGGTACTACTGCTACAGGCTGGATTTTAAGTCTTTCGGCTGTTGAGGGTCAGGGCGAGGCTTTCTGGACTCAGTTCTTATCCACAACCTTTATCTCAGCTGTTTTTGCCCTTATCGGCACACTCTTTATGATGTTCGCCAAAAAGAACACCTATAAGCATACCGGCTCTATTATGCTTGGCTTTGCCGTTTTGATGAGCGGTATGAAAATGATGAGCGGTGCCATGGGCTTTTTGGAAGACAGTCCCTTGTTTGCAAATATGATGACAACAATGTCCAACCCCTTCTTGGGTATTCTTGTTGGTACTGTTATTACTGCAATTTTACAAAGTGCTTCCGCTTCTATCGGTATTTTACAGTCTTTGGCTGTTACAGGATTAGTTAACAACGATGCCGCCATTTACCTTATTATCGGTATGTGTATCGGTGCTTCCATGCCTGTTTTACTTTCTGCTATCGGTGCTACAACAAACGGTAAGCGTGCATCCATTATTTACCTTATTTTTAACTCTATCGGTGCCATTATCCTTACTCCCGTTTTCTGGGGTGCAAACGAAATTTTCCATTTTGGTTTTATGGATATTCCTGCTGATGCTTTCAGCATTGCAATGATAAACACAGTGTTCAACGTAGCAGCAACATTACTGCTTCTGCCTTTTGTTAAACAGTTTGACAAGCTTGTGTGTGCTCTTATTAAAGATAAAAAGTCCGACAAGAAAACAGGCGAGCTTGACCGACTTGAGGAACGTTTCCTTACTCATCCCGGTCTTGCTATTGAGCAGAGCCGTGCAGTTCTTTGCTCTATGGCTGAGCAGTCACACAAAAACCTTATTGAGGCCTTCGCTTTGATGGAAAATTACTCTGAAGAGGCATACAAAAAAGTTGAAGCCGACGAGGGCGAAATCGATAAATACGAGGACAAGCTTGGTACATACCTTGTTAAAATTACAGGTAAAGAGCTTAACAAAGCTCAGAGCCGAGAGGTTTCCAAATTCCTGCATACAATCGGTGACTTCGAAAGAATCTCTGACCACGCTCTTACAATTGCAGACGCAGCCAAAGAAATTAACGAAAAGCAGATTTCTTTCAGCCATGCAGCTCAGGCAGAGATTTCTCAGCTTTCGGCCGCTGTTTCTGAAATCGTTGATATTTCAGTAAGAGCATTTATCAACAACGACAACGACCTTGCACACAGAGTAGAGCCTTTAGAGGAAACAATCGATATGCTTTGTGACGAGCTTAAGCTTCGCCACATCAGCCGAGTTCAGAACGGCAACTGTACTCTTACCCACGGCTTTGTATTCTCAGACTACATTACAAACTGCGAAAGAATTGCAGACCATTGCTCAAATATCGCCGTTGCTCTTATCGAGCTTGATATGGACGAGTTCGAGGCTCACGCATACTTAAGCACACTTAAGGAACACAAAAGCATGCTCTTCAACACATATTTTGAAGAGTACAAAAACAAATACACAGTTTAAGCTTAAATTCAAAGCACGGCGAAAAAATCGCTGTGCTTTTTCTTTTGGCTTCTTCATATAAATTACCGAGGTGTACATATATGAAGATTTTCTCCCTTACCAAAAAGGAAATTTTAACTGCCATGGGCGCGTTTTTAATTGCCGCCACAGCTCTTTCCATAGGCGGCGTAACTGTAAACAAGGCTGTAACTACCGCGTCTCAGCCTCGTGATATTCCTATATATTCGGTTGAAACCAACGAGAAAAAAGTGGCAATTTCTTTTGACGCTGCTTGGGGTAACGAGCAAACTCCGGAGCTTCTGGATATTCTAGACCGATATGAGGTGAAAGCTACTTTTTTCCTTGTTGGACAATGGGTGGATAACTTCCCCGACTCTGTTAAAGACATTGCCGCAAAAGGCCACGACGTTGAGAATCACTCAAACACCCACGCCCATATGCCAGAGCTTTCATTAGAGGGAATGACTGAGGAAATTGTAAGCTGTAACGATAAAATCAAAGCCCTCACAGGCAAGTGCCCTACCCTTTTCCGCCCGCCTTACGGCGACTATGACAATAACGTTGTGGGAGCTGTTAAAAATCAGAATATGTACTGTATTCAGTGGGACGTGGATTCTCTGGACTGGAAAGACCTCAGTGCATCTGAAATAACACAAAGAGTGACTTCAAAACTTCAGCCGGGCTCAATTGTTCTTCTGCATAACGGCGCCAAAAACACCCCCAAAGCCCTGCCCTCAATAATCGAAGGCATACGGGCTCAGGGGTATGAATTGGTACCAATCTCAGAGCTTGTGCCCGAGGGCAATTATCAAACCGACCACGAGGGCAGGATGAAAATTATTGAAACCGAGTAACAAAAATTACCATAAATATATTAAGATTAAAAATCCATAATACTATTGCGGCGTGAGAAGCGAAGGCTTTAAGCCGCATGATATACGGGCGGAAAATGTAAAAGCAGAATTTAAGAAAACTTATAAAAAGTTAAGCGTATTGTGTTTTATTGTAATTCGTTTGATTAGCTTTTTTCAGTAGGTTTATAGATGTTATTATTTTAAATAATTCTTTTCATAAACTTTTGTTTTCTTGACTTTTCTTAAGTCTTTTATGTTTTCCGTCCTCGGGTTAGAAACATAAAAAGCCGTAGCAGTAATACCTGCTACGGCCGAATTTTTATATAAGCTTATTTCTTTGTAAAGGTTGACACAACGCCCTCTGAATCAGTAAGGGTTAAGTTTTTGCCCTTAAGCTCTACTGTATAGGCGTGCTCCTCGCTATTGTTAAACACATAAAACTTGAGATTACCCTCGCCGTCATAATTGTAGGTGCAAACCGTAGAGGTTCTTACATCGCCTGAAATCTTGGTCAGGTGAAGGGTAGTATTTGCGAAGAACTGCCATTCCATATCAGTATCGGGAGAAGTCATTACCCAAGTGCCGATAATATCAGAGCCTCTTGGAACATAAGAATCAAACTCCTCAAAATCTTCATAAATATTTTTTTCGTAATCCTTCTCTTTACATCCTGAAAGTGTACCGAGAGAAAAAGCCATACATAATATAAGCGCTAAAGCGAAAAATCTTTTCATAAAAATCACCTCAGAATTTATTAAGTCAATTATACAGCAGTAAACAAGTTAAAGCAAGGGTTATTTGATATTTAAAATCTTTGCGGCATTATCATAAAGGATTTTTTCACGCTGAGAATCAGAAAGCTTTACCGCCATAAAACGCTCAAGCTCGCCTTTTGTGTCCCACATAGGAAAGTCCGTTCCGAAAAGAAGCCTTGATTCGCCGAAGGTATGAATAAGCTCAGCGAATTTTTCGGATGTGGTAAAGCCTGATGTAGAAGAGGTATCTACCATACAGTTTTCCTCGCCTAAAAGGTATTTTACACCTTCGTCATAAACTGACCAACCGCCAAAATGAGCACCGATTACCAAGAGATTAGGAAACATTCTGCAGATTCGCTGAATACGTCTGGGATGAGAATAGTCGTAACGATAATCACCTGCGTGAAGTAAAAGCGGAAGCTTACCCTGCATATAGTCGTAAGCCTCTAAAAGCCTTTCGTCATCAACGTTAAACTGCTGAGTGTCAGGGTGAAGCTTAATGCCTTTAAGTCCCATGGAAATGCAGCGGTCAATCTCTGCAATTTTATCGTCATAATCCTGATGGAGTGAACCGAAAGCATAGATACTGCCCTTATTATCGTAAGCTGCTTTTGCCACGTAATCGTTAACTGTCTGCACCTGATGGGGGGTTGTAGCAACTGCATGAATTACGCAAGTATCGATACCAGCAGCTTTGTGAGCATCAATAAGCTCATCAATAGTGCCTGTACGCTCCATAACCTGAAAGTCATAAAAAGCACCAACAGCATCTGTTGCCTTTCGAGCAATTTTTTCGGGATAGATATGATTGTGAAAATCGATTATTTTCATAAGGGTCACCTGATAAAACTAAGATAAACGAAAAGATTATATTACAACTTTGCGAATATTGCAAGTTTGAGTTAACTTCTCTACAATTAGTTACTGCTCTGATACCTCTATTTCCAAATCGCTTAACGGGTAACTGCAACAAGGATGAATAAAGCCGTATTTTGAGTCTGCCTGTCGGCGTTTGTCAAGCTCTTTGGGAATAAAAACCTTACCGCATAATAACTTTGAGTGACAGAATCCGCATTCGCCCGAGCGGCATCTTGAAGGCGGCTTGATACCGTTTGCCTCTAAAATTCTGAGAACGGTGTTTTTGGAGCTTGCGGTAATCTCGGTTTTCTCACCTTTTACGTATACACTTATCTTTACTGTATCCGAAACGTTCTTAGGATAATCAACAAAGCCTTCGGGGTTGGCAACCTCGCCGTGAACCTCGTGGCGGATATACTTTTTCTCTAAGCTGAGCTTACTGAGCTCTTTGTCAACAAAACCTATCATCCCCTGAGGGCCGCAAAGAAATACGGAATACTCGCTCTTAGGTGCATATTTCTTAATAAGTTCCGCATTAATAAAGCCGTGGTCAAAACCTTCTTTTTCTTCTTCGCTGAGAATGTAAACCACATTGACCTTTTCGCAGCTTCGGCTTATACTATCAAGCTCTGATTTAAAAAGAATATCATCCTCTTTTTTGCTACCGTAAAGAATTGTCAGGGTGCATTCTTCGCTTCCTTCAAAAATCGCCTTTGCAAGCGATACAAAGGGTGTAATTCCGCTACCGCCCGCAACAGCAATAATATGCTCAGCATCTCTTAACGGCTCATAAGTAAAAGTGCCGGTAGGGTCTGATGCTTCAACAATATCACCAACCTTTAAGTTATCGAGGATATAGTTTGAAACAATACCTCCCTCTACCCTTTTAACTGCAATCACATAAAAACCTTTTAAAGCATCCTTGGGAGTGGAAACCACCGAATAAGGTCTTGAATAGGTTTTGCCTTCTATATTTACGGAAACGGAAAGGTACTGACCTGCGGAAAAATAAGCACATTTATCTGAAGTAAGTGTGTAAATCTTTGTGTACTTTGCATCTTTGATTTCGCTGATTTTTAAAATCTGCTTCTTGGGGTGAAGAGACCCGGCTAAATTATTGGCGTTAAAATCGGAAACACATATATCATCAGAGGCTTTGGCATTCTCGGTTTCACGGTTTTTAATAAGTTCGGTAAACTTTAAAGGGTTGAGGGAATCAAGATTATATTCAGCCATTTTTCTTAACCTCCTTTAAAATTCTGCCTGCGGTAGAATTGCCGTTGGAATAAGCACTGCTGTATCCGTCGGCTCTGTCTCCGTGAGCACCGATAAAATAAAGGTTTTCGTTAAACTGCTCGTTTCTTAAGTTCATAATTCTTGCTATCATAGTGTCCCAAGGCTGAACCTCATAGCCGTAAGGTGTGCCGTGGGGAGTGTTAAGATATCTTGCAAAAGTAGATGGCGTTGAAATTACGATTTCTTCAATATACGGCTTAACGGAAACTGAAAGCTTTTTCTCATAAAGCTCTATCATCCGCTTAGCAATTTTGTTTTTAATACTCTTGTAGTTTTCCTCGTTAACACCTTCCCATGCTCTCTCTGAAAGCATTGTGGTTAAAAATAGAGTACAAGTACCCTTGGGGGAAGCAGTAGGAATAACGGTATTAAGACAGTTTACAATTACAAAGCTCTCATCGAAATTATCCATACTATTATACTGTTCAAGAGAATCAGGGCTGTTAAACAGAAATACAGAGTAATCCTTTATACCAAGCTCCTCGGCACTGCGGTTGAGTCCAAGATAAACCGTAAAGAAAAGTTCCCCTTTTTTACGGGCATTCGCAAGCTTAACAGCTTTATCAGCCACAGCTTCCTTTGGCAGCATTTTAGAATAAGCCGTTTCAGGGAAGCAGTTTGCAACTACAAAGTCAGCGTACACCTCACCATTTTCAAGCTTTACTCCTACCGCCTTTCCGTTTTCGGTGATAATCTCTTTAACCTCTGTATTGTACCAGATTTCTCCGCCGTTTTCTCTGATAACCTTGTCAAGAGCAAGAGAAAGCTCGTGAGATTTCATCAAAGGCATGGCAGGGCTGCCGTCAACATACCGAGACATCATAATAAGATAGTGTGCGAGGTCGATTTTGTCAGTAGCCGCACCTAAGTAAGGCCAGTAGGTTTTTACTATATTCTGAGCCTTCTTCGGCATACCTAAAGCATTAAGGCACTCATCAACGGAATATGACGCCATACACATAAAATCGGCGTGTTCTTTCATCAAAACCTCAGGGTCGGGTTTGCCCTGCGACATATAAGCAATTGCCTTTTCTACCTTTTTGGCAAGGTCAAATAAAGCAATAACGCTATCACGGCTGTCCTCAACAATCTCCTCCATTTTGTCAGCGAAGGCCTCTACGCCAGCAGGCATGGTAGCATCATAACCGTCTTCTCCATCTGCAATAACGCGAAAAGCGTTTTCTTCGTTAACCCAGTTAACGTCTGCACCATAGCTTTCAAAAAGCTGACGCACCGAACCTGGATTTTCTTTTGTGCCTACATTTGCAAGCTCGTGAAGGGATGATTCATACTCAAATCTGCCTCGAACAAAGCTTGTGGCACAGCCTCCGGGTAAAACGTTACGCTCTATCAACAGAGTTTTCAATCCGTTTTTAGTTGCAGTACAGGCAAAAGCAAGGCCCGCGTTGCCTGCACCGATTACAATCACATCATATTTTCTTTCCATTTTGATTCCTCGATAATTAAAAGCAATATTAAGATTATAAGATTTATTATATCATATTTCTTTAAAAATACCAACACAAAAAGGTAAGACAGTTTCTTTTCTATTACATTATTATTTGATGTCACAAATAAAAAAACACAGCACCCAAAGGGTACTGTGTTTTCTTGGCGCGCTGCGGGGGACGCAGAATTTTTGACAAAAAATTCTGCCACGCTTGGCGACCCAATGCCTTTGGCATTCGGTACCCGCCTGCACGCTTCGCACCTAAAAACAGTCCCCCGGACTGTTTTCTTTACGGTGCTCACCCTCTCAGGGTTCGAGTCCCCATAGCAATAAAAAAACACAGCACCCAAAGGGTACTGTGTTTTCTTGGCGCGCTGCGGGGGACTCGAACCCTCGACCTACTGGTTCGTAGCCAGTTACTCTATCCAACTGAGCTAGCAGCGCATAAGCGGTTTTTAATGACCGCTAATTATATTAACACATTACTTTCAAAAAAGCAAGTGTAAATATGCCGAAATCTTAAAAATAATTACTCAAAAAATGAGAAAAATGCACGATAAGCCATATAAATGTCAATTTTTGAGATAATTTCGAAGGGAGCGTGCATAGAAAGCACAGGCACACCAAGGTCGACTGTGTCAACGTTCATATTAGCAATGTACTTTGCAATAGTACCGCCGCCGCCAAGGTCAACTCGGCCAAGCTCACCAACCTGCCAGATGATGTCGTTTTTCTCAAGCATTCTTCTCACTTCGCCCATATACTCGGCAGAAGCATCGCTGGTGCCGCCCTTGCCGCCGTGGCCTGTATATTTTGAAATAACAACGCCCTTATTAAGGTAGCAGGAGTTTCTGCCCTCAAAAGCACTTGCATAAGTGGGGTCGTAAGCTGCGTTTACATCAGCAGAAAGGCACTTGCTCTTGGAAATTGCGTGGTAACCCTCAACACCTTCAGCCTTTGCAAGGTCGTTGATGAAATATCTGAGGAAGTCGCTCTGCATACCTGTGTTACCGTCAGAGCCGGTCTCCTCTTTATCGCAAAGTACTGTGATAGCTGTATACTCAGGAGCCTCAACGTCAATAGCCGCCATAATTGCAGGATATGCACAGCATTTATCGTCGTGACCGTAGCCGCCCAGTAAGCTTCTGTCAAAGCCTACATCTTTGGTCTTGTATGTGGGAACAAGGCAAAGTTCGGCAGAAAGGAAGTCATCCTCAGTAATGCCATACTTCTGATTTAAAATATTCATAACATTGAGCTTAACAAGGTCGGCCTCGTCTTCGTCGCTGAAAGGACGTGAACCAACAAGAACGTTTAAATCCTCGCCGTCGAAAGCCTTGTTAAGAGGCTTTGTTACCTGCTCATAAGCAAGGTGAGGCAAAAGGTCGGAAATACAAAGCACAGGGTCAGACTCGTCCTCGCCGAAGTTAACCTTAACATCTGTACCGTCAAGAAGAGAAACCACACCGTGAAGTGCCAGAGGAATTGCAAGCCACTGATACTTTCTGATGCCGCCGTAGTAGTGGTTTTTGAAAAGTGCAAGGTCATTTGCCTCGTAAAGAGGATTGGGCTTTAAGTCGATTCTGGGAGAGTCAATGTGAGCAATCGCAAGTCTTGTTCCCTCGCTAACACCCTTTTTGCCCATAACAGCCGCAATAAGAGCTTTGCCGCGGTTGTTAACATAAACCTTATCGCCTGCATTATACTTTTTACCGCACTCATACTCTGTAAAGCCGTTTTTCTCTAAAAGAGCAATGGAGTACTCTACAGCGTCACGCTCAGTTTTGGAGTTATCAAGGAAAACCTTATAGTCCTCGCACCAAGCGTCAGCCTTTGCGATTTCCTCTTCAGAAAGCCTTTTTATACCGCTTTTTTTGCTTAAAAGCAGTTTTTCTTTGAACTCTTTGGTTTTTGATTCTTTATCACACATAATTTAATCCTCCATAAATAAAATTTTTACAATTATATATTATCACAGCAAATCGGCTTTTTCAATATTGATTATTGTCAAAATAAAGCTCATTATACTTTGAAACTGCATTCTGGATTTTTGCCACATAGTTTGAGGTTTCGCCGTAAGGTATGTAAGAAAGGGTTACTCCGTCATTTGTGTAAGTTTCATCCTCAAGCCACTCTTCAACGGTGCCTATGCCTGCGTTATAGGCGGCACAGGCTGTGTAAATATCGCCGAAATGCTCATAAAGCCAGCTTAAGCAAAAGGCTCCGTAATCAATATTTATATAAGGGTCGTAAAGCTCGTCGCTTGAATGCTCTTCGCCGCGCTTATCGCAAAGCCACTGAAAGGTTTCGGGCATAAGCTGCATAAGGCCTCTGGCACCAACACTTGAGGTTGCGTCCTCCTGAAATCTGCTTTCGGCATAAATTACCGCCGCAATAAGCTCTGGCTCCAGACCGTACTCCTCACCTGCTTTAATAATTTCCTGCTCGTACTTCAAGGGATAAAGCTGATGCTCAATACCTATGCGGATTTTTGAGAACATATCGCTATAGATAAACACCGCCACACACAGCACAACAATAAGGACAACCACTGCAAAGCCTACACAGCCCGACTTTTTCTTTTTACGTTTTATACTCATTAAAAAGCTCCTTGCATAGGTTTTCAGCCTTTTCCTCAAGCTCCTCAACAGTGCCGTTATTCTCAATTAAATATCTTGATTTTTCGGTGTAGAAGCTGTCGGGATACTGAGCGTTAAGGCGAAGCATAGCGTCCTCAAAGCTAAGATTGTCCCTCTGCATAATCCGCTGAGCTCTCACCTCTTTATCTGCGATTACAGATATCACAAAAGAACACATACCATGAAGTCCGCTTTCAAAAAGAGTAGGTGCATCAAACACAACTGCATTAAAGCCCTCTTCTTCTGCCTTTTCGAAGGCTTCTTCTGAAAGCTCAATAATCACAGGATGGGTACATTTATTTAAAAGCTCTGTGCTTTCTTTAGTTGCAAAAGCTGCCTTTGCCAAGGATTTTCTTATAACCTCGCCATTTTCATCAAAAATGCTATCACCAAAAGCAACTCTCAGGTTTTCCTTGCACTTTTCGGTCTTAAGGGCAATGTGAGCCAAAGCATCGGCATCCACCGCCTTAACTCCGTAGTCTTCAAAAACCTTTGTAACCGTGCTTTTGCCTGCACCCGACTGGCCTGTAAGACCAATTATCATAAACTCGTTTTTACTCATCAAGGTTAATCACCTCAAAACCTGCGGCACGGATAAGTCGGTTTAACACAGCCATACCGATACCCTTTGAATCTGGGCAACGGACATAAGCAGTTTTAACATTATCGCAGGCATCAATAAGCCTTAAATCTGCAAAAAGGTTATGTGCCTGAGCCTCTAAGTCTGCTTTACTACCCATAAGAATAGAAGGAATTCTGACAAACTCCTCATCCTCTTTGTAGCAAAGAGCAATGGTGTCTGCACTGTTCTGCTGATTAATAAAATCATAGAAACCCTTGTCACTGCTTTTAACAAGAACAACCCTTGCCTTGGGAGAATAATGCTTATATTTCATTCCTGGGCTTAAGGCGGTTTCGCCTTCTTTGAGTTTATTTAAAACTGCATCGCAAACCTCAACCTTATCATAAACCGAAAGCAAATCCTCAACGGTAACTCCGCCAGGCCTGAGAACGGTTATAATGTCATCTTTAACACTTACAACGGTGCTCTCTAAACCTACCTCGCACTCACCACCATCAATAATAGCGGGGATTTTGCCCTGCATATCAAAATAAACATGGTTAGCAGTTGTTGGGCTTGGGCTTCCTGAAATATTTGCCGAAGGAGCCGCTAACGGACAACCTGAGGCTTTAATAAGCCTTCTTGCGTTTACATCCTGAGGAAGTCTTACGGCAACTGTATCAAGTCCGCCTGTGGTAATCTCAGGGACGTTATCACTTTTAGGCATAATAATTGTAAGAGGGCCGGGCCAGAATTTTTCGGCAAGAAGCTTTGCCACTTTTGGCACTTCTTTAACCAGTCCAAATTTTTTGATATCTTCAAAATCTGCTATATGTACAATAAGAGGATTGTCGGAGGGTCTGCCCTTTGCCTCAAAAATCTTCTTTACAGCTTCGGTATCAAGGGCATTTGCCGCCAGACCGTAAACCGTTTCCGTGGGCATACCAACCACACCGCCCTCTTTAACAAAAGAAGCGGCAAGGTTTATATCCTCTTCACTTGTAGTAAGTAAAAGTGTTTTCATTTTATGTGTTATCCTTTAATTTTTCTGCTCTGTCGGCGGCTACCATAGGGTCTATAAGTTGGTCGATATTTCCGCCTAAAATTTCGCTAAGTTTATAAATTGTAAGACCGATTCTGTGGTCAGTCACTCTGTTTTCATGGTAGTTATAGGTGCGGATTCGCTCGCTTCTGTCGCCTGTACCTACCTGACTTTTCCTTTCAGCCGCAATGGAGCCTGCCTGCTCGTCCTGCTTCTCCTGCAGGAGTCGGCTTTTGAGCACCTTGAGGGCTTTATCCTTATTTTTATACTGGCTTCGCTCGTCCTGACATTCTACCACAGTACCTGTGGGAATATGGGTAATACGAATTGCACTGGAAGTTTTATTGATATGCTGACCGCCTGCGCCTGAGGAACGGAAGGTATCAATTTTAAGGTCGTTGGGGTTAATCTCAAGTTCAACATCTTCTGCCTCGGGAAGCACCGCCACGGTAACTGTAGAGGTATGAATTCTTCCGCCTGACTCGGTTTCGGGCACACGCTGAACTCTATGAACTCCACGCTCGTATTTAAGGCGTGAGAAAGCACCCAGACCCTCAATCATAAAGGAAATCTCCTTGTATCCGCCAAGCTCGGTGGCATTCTCATAAATAATGCTATGGGTGTAGCCCATACTTTCGCCGTACATTGAGTACATTCTGTAAAGCACGCCTGCAAACAGTGCCGCCTCTTCGCCACCTGCACCTGCTCGGATTTCCATAATAACATTTTTGTCGTCGTTAGGGTCTTTGGGAAGAAGCAGGATTTTAAGCTCTGCCTCTAAGTTTTCGGCGTCAGCCTTGGCTTCGTCAAGCTCCATTTGAGCAAGACTTTTAAGCTCAGCATCAAGATTAGGAGCAGCCAGAAGCTCCAAGGCTTCTTCCTCTCTTTTTCTTGCATCCTTTAAACTTTTGTAGGCTTCTACAATAGGCTCGATAGACTTTAGCTCTATCATTATTTTTTTAAGTTTGTCGCCGTCAGCGGCAACCTCAGGTCTGCAAAGCTCAGAATTGAGCTCCTCAAACCTTTTTTCAAAAACGCTTATTTTATCAAACAAGTTAACACCAACTTTCGGGTTAGCCACCCAAGGACATTTCCGCAGGTTAGCCACCTGCAGGGCAAATCCGCCTACGGAAAGATTTGCATAAAACAAAATCTTTCATCAACGGCGGGCCATAAACAAGATTATAATTACTCAACAACTATCTTTTTAATATTCTTCTCAACCTTGGCTCTTGGCAGGTAAACCTCGTGGTTGCACCCTTTGCAGACTATTTTAAAATCCGCACCGATTCGGGTTACCTCAAAAAGATTACTGCCACAAGGATGAGGCTTTTTCATCTGGAGCACATCGCCTACTTTAATATCCACCGTTAATCCTCCTGAGCATAATCTCTTACCTTATGCCAATACTGCTCGTCAACAATTGCCACAACCTCTATGCCTTCGGCTGTGTATTCCTCTGAAATAAGGGTGCAACTTCTGCGGATATCTGCGGCTAAACCGCCCTTGTCAAAAGGCAGAAGAAGCTTTACCTTTTTAACTCTTACAGGAAGGTTATCCTCAATAGCGGCAAGAAGCTTTGGCATACCCTCGCCGGTTTTGGCGCTTATGCGTACATAGTCTTTGCTTTCGCCGAAAAGACCTATAGTATCGTCGATATCGCATTTATTAAGAACTGAAATAATGGGCGTATCCTTACAGCCAAGCTCTGTGAGCAAATCCTTGGTAACCTCAAGGTGAAGCCTTGCTTCCTCTGAGCTTGCATCACAAACGTTGAGGATGATATCAGCCTGAGCGGCTTCTTCCAGAGTAGATTTGAACGCTTCCACAAGATGATGCGGAAGACGCCGAACAAAACCTACGGTGTCAATAAGCATAACAGAAACACCATTGGGAAGCTTTAAGGCACGGGAGGTGGGGTCAAGAGTTGCAAAAAGCTTATCCTCAGCAAGTACGCCAGCCTCGGTTAAGTAGTTCATTAATGTGGATTTGCCTGCGTTGGTGTAGCCAACAATTGCAACGGTAATAACGCCGTCTTTATCTCTGCGTTTTCTCAGCTGCTCTCTATGATGCTCAACATCCTTAAGCTGTTCCTTTAAGGTTTCCATTTTTCGCCTTATGTGACGGCGGTCGGTTTCAAGCTTTGTTTCACCGGGACCTCGTGTGCCGATACCACCGCCTAAACGTGAAAGCTCAATGCCTTTACCTGTAAGACGCGGAAGCATATACTTAAGCTGAGCAAGCTCAACCTGAAGCTTACCCTCTCGGCTTCTGGCACGGATTGCAAAAATATCTAAGATCAGCATTGTGCGGTCAATAACTCTTACGTCGGTCTCACTTTCGATATTCCTTATCTGAGTGGGAGAAAGCTCCATATCAAAGATAATCAGGTCAATGTCGTTGCTTTCGCAGTATTCTTTGATTTCTTCAAGCTTACCGCTACCTACACAGGTTGCTGTGTCGGGCTTTTGAAGCTTTTGAGTAATGCTTGCAACTGCCTCGGCCCCTGAACTTTCGGCAAGCTCAAAAAGCTCCGCAAGTGAGCTCTCGGCATCATAATCGCCTGTATCCACACTTACCAGAAGTGCTCTTGTGATTTTTTCCTCGGTGCTTATAAGCTCCATATAATCCTCCGAAAAATAACAATATATAATTAATTATATCTTAAATACATTTCTTTGTAAATATTCTAAAGTAAAATACAGCTTTATGCTATTATTTTTAATACGGCAACTCAAAATTTCTTTAGTAAACATGTCCAAACAACAGCGTCAGTTTTTATAAGATTTTTAGAATAGTAATTTTCTTATAAAAAATTTAAAATTTAGGTGTGAGTTTTTTATAAAAATCACGTCTAATAAGTGACAACACAAAAGCAATTAAAGGAGGTATTAATATGAAAGATTTTAAAAAAATTATTTGTGCTTTACTCTCGGTTATGCTTATTCTTAGCTTAACCCTGCCATGCTTTGCAGAAGAAATAAACCCATATGATAATCTGGAAAACGCTTTTATGCGCTACTGCACCGGCAAAGTGCCTATGCATATTGAGGACGTAAAAGAGGTTACAATTAACGACACCTATACTATTGATAACGTTGTGGTATTTTCTGCAGACTCTTGGAAATGGAAAGACCACGGCAGGGTTGATAAAAACCTTTTAGGATGGGAAATTACCGCCAATCATCACCACTTTCCTTACGATTTTGGCGTTTATGTATATAGTGGTGAAGAAATCTTTACTCTCGAAGAAGCAATAGAAGCAGAGCTTCTTTCCAACCTTGATTTTTTGGACGATTTTGATGGCATTAAATGCGTTCATCAAGATTTGATTAAAAAATGCAGTGAAGCTTTCTTAAAATACAAAAATGAATCCACCTCTGACGAGGTTTGGATTGAGTGCAACCCCAGAGGTAAAGTTGAGGGATACAGATTTTTTACTGCAGATATCACCAGAAACGGAGAAATGTACCCCACCATTGTTGTAGAGGATATGATTGGTGACTACATCTACAGAGCAGGAAGGCCCTATGGTCCAAAAGATAACCCCATAGGACTTTACGCTATGTATGAAGACGGCACAGTTTGTCCGGCACGTGAGCTTTATGACAAAGGCATTCTGACCGACAAACAGATTGCAGAGGGTGCAGGCGGCATATATTCCACCGAGCTTGACAAATACGGTGAGTTAGAATTTGAAGAAATAATTATCCCTGAATTAAAAGAGAAATACGACTATTTTAAGGAAAGCAACCCCTCATATAGTGAAATTTACACCTATTACGGCAACCGCTACGCCACCAATGATGAACTTCCCGAATATGTGCTTATTCATGTATTTCCAAGAAGTACTGACAGCTCTCACCAAACCGCCCACATAATCAACGATATGGTCTTTGAACAGTGGTACAACGGTGTGCCTTTTGTTTACGGCTACGGTATTTACATCTTCGAAACAGGTGAATTTTATGACCTTACCGAGGTTCCCGACTTAGACCTTGAGGGCAAGGCATACATTTACAAAAGCGTAAATTATCGCTATCGTATGGGCGACAATAACAAGGATTATAACCTTACAATTCAGGACGCCACATTAATGCAGAAATGCCTTGCAAAGCTTAGTGACTTCCGCGAGGATGACGAGATTACCAAGTATTTCCACAAACCTGAGAAAAGGGTTTACATCTCCGACTATAACCGCGACGGCGTACGGAATATTAAAGACGCTACAGCGATTCAGAAAAGAATTGCAAAAATAACAGAATAAAAGTAACCTCTTAAGAGTTACTTATACAAAAAGAGCCACAGGAAGGAAAGCAGCCTGTGGCTCTTTTCATATATATATAAGAAAAAACTTGCCATAAAGGTACTGTGTATGCTATACTATGTTTAATTGTAAAATGGGAAAAGATGTGATTTTGTGAAAGCAAACAGAATAGTAATTAAGGTAGGTACATCTACCCTGACATACCAAAACGGTAAAATCAACTACCGCCGCATAGAAGCGCTGTGCAAGGTGCTCTCTGATTTGCAGAATCAGGGCAGAGATATTATCCTTGTTTCCTCGGGTGCTATCGGCGTCGGCATGGGCAAATTGGGGCTCCCTGCACGCCCTGACACAACCCGTGAAAAGCAGGCTCTTGCTGCTTTGGGTCAGTGCGAGCTTATGTATATGTATGACAAGCTTTTCGGTGAATACAACCATATGGTTGCACAGGTACTTTTAACCAGAGACGCTGTAGACTCCAAGCATAAAAAATAAAATGTACTCAACACCTTCAACACCCTTCTTCAGATGAACATTATCCCCGTCGTTAACGAAAACGATACCGTGGCTATTGATGAGCTTCAGGGCAACAACTTCGGCGATAACGATATGCTTTCTGCCATTGTTGCAAAGCTGGTGGGTGCTGATTTACTGGTTATTCTTACAGATATTGACGGCCTTTACGATAAAGACCCCAGAAAATATGAAGACGCAAAGAAGATAGACGTAGTTGAAGAAATTACTGAAGAGATTATAGCCCACGCAGGCGGCTCAGGCTCTAACAGAGGCACAGGCGGTATGGCCACCAAGATTCAGGCGGCTAAATACGTAACAAGTGCAGGCATCAACTGCTCTGTTATAGGCGGCGACAACCCTCAGCGAATTTACGACCTTTTAGAAGGTCAATCCGTGGGTACTCTTTTCAAAGCAAACTGAGGAGGTTTTATTATGACAACAATTGAAATGATGGGCAAAAAGGCAAAGGAAGTAGCACGTACACTTGCTACTGCAGGTGCTTTGAAAGACAAGGCACTTGTTTCCATTGCTGATGCACTTATTGAAAATACAGATTATATTTTGGAAGAAAACGCAAAGGACTTGGAGGCAGGCAAGGCAGCAGGTCTTTCCAACGCACTTCTTGACAGACTCGCACTTTCCCCTGAGCGTATCAAGGGTATGGCAGATGGAGCTCGTCAGGTTGCTGCACTTGCTGACCCCTGCGGACGTGTAATTTCCGGCGGCAAGCTCAAGAATGGTTTGGAGGTTACAAAGGTTACTGTTCCTCTTGGCGTTATCGGTATTATTTACGAGGCTCGTCCCAATGTTACTGCTGACTCCGCCGTGCTTTGCCTTAAGTCAGGCAACGCTGTAATCCTCAGAGGCGGCAAGGAAGCAATAAATTCCAACAAAGCCGTTGCTACAGTTATGCGTAAGGCTATTGAAATTGCAGGATTGCCCAAAGACTCTGTTCAGCTTATTGAAGACACAACCCGTCAGAGCTCCATTGAGCTTATGGGTCTTTCTGATTACCTTGATGTACTTATTCCCCGTGGTGGTGCAGGTCTTATTAAGGCAACTGTTGAAAACGCCAAGGTGCCTGTAATTGAAACAGGCGTTGGCAACTGCCATGTTTATGTTGACGAATATGCAGACGTTGAGATGGCTGCTGAGATTATCTACAACGCAAAAACCTCCCGTCCCTCTGTTTGCAACGCTATTGAAACAATCCTTGTTCACGAGAACATTGCAGCCAAGGCTCTGCCCATTATCAAAGCAAAGCTTGACGAAAAGAACGTTGAGCTGAGAGGCTGCGAAAAGACAATTGAGATTTTAGGTGATTCTGTTAAACCTGCTACAGAAGAAGACTACGCTACCGAATACCTCGACTACATCCTTGCAGTTAAGGTTGTGGGTTGCATCAACTGTGCTTTAAGCCACATTGCAAAGTATTCTTCAGGCCATAGCGAATGCATTGTTACCGAAAACTACACCAACGCCGAGAAGTTCTTAAATACTGTTGACGCTGCCGCTGTTTACGTAAATGCATCCACAAGATTCACCGACGGCGGTGAGTTCGGCTTAGGTGCTGAAATCGGCATTTCAACACAAAAACTCCATGCCCGCGGCCCTATGGGTATCAATGAGCTCACAAGCATGAAGTTTATTGTTAAGGGTAACGGTCAGGTTCGCTGACATTATATTATGATGTAAAGAAGTGCAAGGGTGAGTTCTACATTTGTGCTTTCCTCTGATAAAAGCATTATTAAAAGCAGAATCAGGAGCTTTTCCTTATCCTTAAAAAGTCCTGCTAAAGGGTCTTTTGGCTCAGGAGGATTCTGTGGTATCTCTCTATGCCCCGCCTCTTCCCTTTTTGGGTTTTCAGAGGACGGCTGATGGTTTTGCCTTGGGGATCGGTTCATATTCCCCGACTGCATCTCACGGACTCTCCGAATTGCATCTTCCTGCATTTTGTCCAATATATCACCCCACAAATGTAAATTCCATTTGCAGGCGGATAATATCCGCCCCTACGGTTTTACATCAATCCCGAATTCTTTATAACAGGCAAAAGCCTCATAACCTTAAGCATCTTTCCTGCCTGCTCCAGACGCACTCGTCTTTGCTCGCTTAAAAAAGGCTTAAGGGCATTTAAAAGGCAGGCG
Organism: Ruminococcus sp.; assembly: GCA_017456845.1. Taxonomy (GTDB): domain Bacteria; phylum Bacillota; class Clostridia; order Oscillospirales; family Acutalibacteraceae; genus Ruminococcoides. The sequence continues at coordinate 27,869 of JAFTIP010000032.1, read as the reverse complement.
GTTTCATCATCCCTGCCCATATCCGACAAAAGCGGAGCCAAACGCATTAATGTACTTATCATTTCGTCATTTCCCGTATTCTGCCCCATAAAAGGCAGGCTAAACCCCTGTTGAGGCTGGGGCTTCGGCTGTGCATTAACACCGCCTGTGTCAAGCCCTAAAGCAGAACCTAAGGACTTCAGCTTGCTTACCGCCTCCGGGTCTGAAAGTATTCCCGAAAGCTTATCTTCAAGTGTGCTCATCAAAGGTCAAGCTTTCTTAAAATATCCTGAACGCCTTTATCTTCCATAAGCTTTTTAGTAAGCTCCGGGTCAGATAAAATCGAGTTAACCTTGTTTCGGTTTTCAGAATTCAGGGAATTAAGCACAGAATTGACATTTCCCGACTTCATACTGCTGAGAATTTCCTGACTGCTCATATTAAGCTTTGAAGAAAGCATCTTTGCAATGTTTTCCATCTGCTTTTCGTTTGCCATATATAACACCTCGGTTAATTTTATGATTACCGACTTCATATTATGACAGGGTGATTTTATGAAAATTCTTGTTGTTTCCGATACTCACGGTGACACCTACTCTTTAAAAAACGCTATCAACCAAAGACCTCAGGCTGAGGTTATAATTCATTGCGGTGACGGCAACTCCGAATTCGAAAGCTTAAGAGCTCTTTATCCCGAAAAGCACTTTATAGGCGTAAAAGGCAACTGTGACCTTTTTACCAATGCTTCAAATATTGAAACAATAACCTTAGAGGGCAAGAAGATTTTTGTTACTCACGGCCATATTTATAACGCAAAATACGGCCTTTATAACCTTGTTTGTGCCGCCAGAGAAGCAAGTGCTGATTTACTTTTGTTTGGTCATACTCACAATGCCCTTGAGGACTACGACGACGGGCTTTACATTGTAAACCCCGGTTCCTGCCACGGCTACGGTGCAAGCTACGCTTACATTGATGTAAGCGAGAAAGGCATTGTCACAAGACACTATAAACTTTAACCATATACTTACTATAGAAAATCCGATTAGTTTATGATAAAATGAAAGAAAGGGGAGCTTGGCTTGAATTTTGAAAATTTAGGCGGCAATGAAAACTTAAAGTCTGAGCTTTTAAGCTTAGAGCAAAGCAACCGCTTCCCTCACGCTATTATTTTAAACGGCGGCGACGAAGCTTCGAGAGATGCTCTGACCCTGCTTTTGTCAAAATGGGCTGTATGCAGAGGAGAGCAAAAGCCTTGCTCTGAGTGTATTCCCTGCCAAAAAGCTCAAAAAGGCGTGCATCCCGACATTTACTTTGCAAAAGGCTCAGGCAAAACCGATGTGATTGCCGTTGCTGAAATCCGTGAAATCACAAGAGCCTGCTCAATTATAGCCAACGAAGCCGACACAAAGGTTTTCGTTATAAAAAATGCAGACAAACGCATGGGTGTTGAAGCACTTAATGCCTTTTTGAAAACATTGGAAGAGCCGCCTCAGGCGATTTTATTTATCTTAACCACTGAGGACGCCGGTACTCTTCCCGAAACCGTGCTTTCAAGATGCACGGTGCTTAACCTTGAGCAAAGCACCACCTTCAGCAACGAAACTTTAGAGCTTGCTCAAAAAATCCTTTTAAGCATTACAGAAACCTCTGAGCTTAACCTTTTAAAAAATACAAACGTCCTTGCTGACAAAACCACAGCCTTAGAGGTTTTGCCTGCAATGAGGGCAATTTTAAGCGATGCTTTGTCGCTTACCGTTTCTGACGAAGTCTTGCTTTCCAAAGATTTAAGCGAGATTTTAAGCAGAAAGCTTACAAAGAAGAAAATCATCGGTCTCATTGAGACTGTAAATCACGCAATATATACTATAAGCCGCAACGTTAATCTGAGCCTTATGAGCACATGGATTTGCGGCGAATTCAGGAGGATATCATGGCAGAAGTAGTAGGTGTACGCTTCAAAGAAGTTGGAAAAATATATTATTTTGACCCCACAGACGTTAAATTTGAGCAGGATGAGATGGTAATCGTTGAAACCGCAAGAGGAGTTGAATGCGGTCAGATTGCCTCAGCAAATCACGATGTACCTGACGAAGAAATCGTTCATCCCCTTAAAAAAATCATACGCAAAGCCACAAAGGCTGATATCAAGCGTCTGGAAGCAAACCGCGAGCTTGAGAAAAAAGCTCTTGAAATATGCGAAAAAAAGGTAGCCGAACATAACCTTGACATGAAGCTGGTAAATGTTGAGTATACATTTGATAATTCAAAGCTTCTTTTTTACTTTACTGCCGATGGCAGAGTAGACTTCAGAGCTTTGGTTAAAGACCTTGCCTCTGTTTTTAAAACCCGCATAGAGCTTCGTCAGATAGGCGTAAGAGACGAAGCTAAAATGCTTGGCGGACTGGGTGTTTGCGGCAGACCTTTCTGCTGTTCAAGCTTTTTAGGTGACTTTCAGCCTGTTTCTATCAAAATGGCTAAAGACCAAGGCCTTTCACTTTCTCCCGTTAAGATTTCAGGCACCTGCGGCAGACTTATGTGTTGCTTAAAATATGAGGAAGAGGCATACCTTGACCTTATTAAAAACACTCCTAAATACGGTGCTATTGTTAAAACTCCCCTCGGCAAAGGCAGAGTCGTGGAGGTAAGCCTTGTTACCGGTACTCTCAAAGTACATATGGACAACACCCCCGAGGAAGCCGCGCCTCAGGTATTTAAGGTAAAAGAAGTTAAGCTTCTTAAAGATGGCTTTACCAAAAAGGTAAGCAAGGAAGAAGCCGAAGACCTTAAAAATCTGGAATAATTTGAGGAAATACGTAAAAACAATTGCATTTTTAAAAAAATATGCTACAATAGGGTTATATTAATGAAGGAGGTGTCTCCATGGCATATACTATTACTGATGATTGCATCAGCTGCGGTGCTTGCGTAGACGAGTGCCCCTGCGGTGCTATTTCTGAGGGCGATGGCAAGTTTGTAATCGACGCTGATGCTTGTGCAGATTGCGGCGCTTGTGCAGATGCTTGCCCCGTTGGAGCTCCCGTAGAGGAGTAATTCCCAAATTACTTACAAGCCTACCGCACTCATTTATGGTGAGTGCGGTTCTTGTTTTTATATCAATCGCAAAAGGAGGAGTACTATGCTTAAACCGAACGAGCACATAGAGCCTTTGGGCAACGGAATAGAAATAATTGTGTCTCCTACTCATCACTTTACAACCGATACAATTTTACTCTCGCATTTTGCAAATCCCAAGAAAAATGCAAAATGTGTTGACCTTGGCTCAGGCTGTGGCACAATTCCCCTTTTGTGGTGTCGCTTCAGCAAAAATCTTAATATAACCGCGGTAGAAATTCAGTCTGACGCCGCGGATATGATAGAACGAAGCATTAAGCACAACAGTCTTTCTGAAAATTTTACGGTGCTTTGCGAAGACTTAAGAGAGCTTAAGGGGAAAGTTCCCTTTGGCTATTTCGATGTTGTCACCTGTAACCCGCCCTATAAAATTGCAGGGGGCGGAGTAAAGAACCCCGAAGAAGGCAAGCTTTTGGCACGCCACGAAGCCGCTTGCACAATGGAAGACGTAGTTAAAGCAGCCTCTAAGCTTCTGCAATTTTCGGGCAACTTCTGTATGTGTCAGCGTCCAGAAAGACTTACAGACGCCCTTACACTTTTCAGAAAATACGACTTAGAGCCAAAAGAACTTAGGCTCGTTCAGGGAAAAGCCGACAAAAAGCCGAAGCTATTCCTCTTAAAAGGCAAAAAAGGCGGCAAGGAAGGATATCTTGAGGTTCTTCCTACCCTTATTATTGAAAACGCCGACGGCTCGTTTACCGACGAAATGAACGAAATTTACGGCTGTTATCGGCAAAACGCAGGGAGGCAGACAAATGGTTGAGAGCAAAACCCTTTACGTTGTAGGCACACCAATAGGAAACCTGAGTGATTTTTCACCCCGTGCAGCCCAGACTCTTGCTGAGGTTGACTTTATAGCCGCTGAGGATACCAGAGTTACCTTGAAGCTTCTTAATCACCTCGGCATTAAAAAGCCTATGGTAAGCTACTTTGAGCACAACAAAACCCAGCGAACAAGTGAAATCTGCCAAAGGATTTTAAAGGGCGAAAGCTGTGCCGTTGTAAGTGACGCAGGTATGCCCTGTATCTCTGACCCCGGCGAGGATTTAGTACGTGAATGCGGTAATCTGGGAATTAAAACCGTGGTTGTTCCCGGCCCTTCGGCTTTAATTTCGGCACTTTGTGTGTCGGGTCTTGCCACAGGCAGATTTACCTTTGAAGGCTTTATTTCCGTAAATAAAAAAAGCCGTAAGGAACACCTTGAATCCCTGATAAACGAAAAACGCACAATGATTTTTTATGAAGCTCCTCACAAGCTTGCTAACACCTTAAAGGATTTGTACTTATATTTCGGAGAGCGTAATCTTACCATTGTTCGTGAGATTACCAAAATCCACGAAGAGGTTATCCGCACCACTACCAAAGAAGCCTTTGAAAACATTTCAGAGAATCCTTTAAAAGGTGAAATCGTACTTGTTATGGAAGGCAAAGCAGATGAGATAAAGGAAGAAATAACCTTGGAGGATGCAGTAAAACTTGCAAACTCATTTATAGCAGAGGGGCTAAAAATCTCTGATGCAGCAAAGAAGGCCGCAACGTTAAGCGGTCTTAAGAAAAACGAAATCTACAGGGAGGTTACAAAATGACCTACACAGAAGCTTTAGAAAAAATTCATTCCCTTAATAAATTCGGCTCCCGTCCGGGGCTTGACCGCGTTAAAAGGCTCTTAAGTGATATGGGTAATCCTCAGGATGACGTAAAGTACATACACGTAGCAGGCACCAACGGCAAGGGCTCGGTGTGTGCGATCATATCCTCTGTACTTAAGAGCGCAGGTTACAAAACAGGGCTTTTCATCTCCCCTTTTATTATAGATTTTTGTGAGAGAATCCAGATAAACTTAACCCCAATCCCCCACGAAAAACTCGCTGAGCTTACCGAATACGTTTTCTCATTTGTTGAAAAGCTTAACAAAGAAGATATTATAATAACCGAGTTCGAATTTGTAACCGCTTTGTGCTTTGAATATTTCAAACGTGAAAAGGTAGACCTTGCTGTGCTTGAAACAGGCCTTGGCGGTCTGCTCGACTGCACAAACGTTATAAAAACTAACCTTTGCTCTGTTATCACTTCCATAAGCTTAGATCACACCGATATTTTAGGCGAAACCATTGAGGAAATCGCAGAGCAAAAATGCGGAATTATAAAGGACACCTGCCCTGTTGTGTCTTCAGAGCAGGAAGAAGGAGCCGCAAGAGTAATTAAGAATAGTGCAATCCGCCACCACTCGCCCTTGCTTTTCTCAACAGACATCAAAGTGAAAGCATTAGATGAAAGCATCGACGGCACAACACTTGAGTTTAACGGTCTTAGCCTTAAACTTAGCCTTATAGGCGAGCATCAGGTTAAAAATGCACGCACAGCCTTAGCGGCTTTAGCGGTACTTACCAAAGATACAGATATTAAAATCAGCGAAAATGCCATAATCGAAGGCTTTAAAAACGCCGTTAACCCCGCAAGATTTGAGGTACTCTCAAAAGAACCCCTTATTATTATGGACGGTGCTCACAATGCCGACGGAATGTTGGCTTTTTCAAATGCTGTAAAAAAATATACAGGCGGAAGCAAACGCGTGCTTCTTATGGGAATGCTCTCTGACAAAGACAGCCTTACCTCATCAAGATACGTAGAGGGTCTGTTTGACTTTGCCTATACTGTGCCTGTTTCTAACCCCAGAACCAGAACAGCAGAAGATATGGCAGAAATCCTCAGAAAGCATATTGAGGATGTAACCCCCAGCAATACTCCCTTTGAGGGCTTCGACAAAGCTCTCAGAAAAGCAAAAGAAGAAAACGCCGCCCTTATAATCTGCGGTTCTCTTTACCTTGCAGGTGAATTAAGACCATATATACTGAATAAATAATTTTTCCGACAACAGAATATTTCAAAAAAATATGCCCATACTTATTAAAATAGGTATGGGCATATATTATTTTAAGGATGTGTAAAAATGCTTGAGCTTGAATTTGAAAACTCTGTACTTACGGCTCACCTTTCAGGCGAGCTTGACCACCACTCGGCGGCAGTTATCCGCAAAAAAATTGACTCAAAGGCAGAAATGCTAAAACCTAAAACCCTTAAACTTGACTACAGGGATGTTCAGTTTATGGACTCCTCGGGTATAGGGCTTATTATGGGCAGATACCGCCAAATGTCACTTATGGGCGGAAACGTAGAGGTAACAAACGTACCGCCTCATTTAAAAAGGATGTTTTCTCTTTCGGGAATCGAAACTCTGGGGGTGATGAAATGAAATATATAAACGAAGTTAAACTTAATTTCCCTGCAAAAAGTGCCAACGAAGCCTTTGCCAGAAGTGCTGTGGCGGCCTTTACAATGCAACTTGACCCCACCATAAGCCAGCTTGCAGACATTAAAACCTCTGTTTCCGAGGCTGTTACAAACTCTATAGTTCACGGTTACAAAGGCGCAGGCGGAGTGATTTACATAACCGTCAGAATATCAGACGATAACGTTTTATCAGTAAAAATCCGCGACAAGGGTTGCGGCATCGAAGATATAGAAAAAGCTATGGAGCCTTTATTCACCACAGGCGGTGAAGAGCGTGCAGGCTTAGGCTTTGCAGTAATGCAAAGCTTTATGGACAGCATAAAGGTAAGCTCAAAAGTAGGCAAAGGCACCACAGTAACCCTTAAGAAAAAAATAACAAAAGATGACCCTTAAAGAAAGACACAGAAAGGTAGAGGAAAACTTAGGCCTTGTTCATGCTGTAGCCAAAAAGTTTTTGGGTAAGGGCGTAGACTACGAGGATATTGTCTCTGCAGGCTGTATAGGACTTATCAAAGCAATCGACAATTTTGACGAAACCAAGGGCTTTAAGCTTTCCACCTATGCCGTGCCGGCAATTTTAGGCGAAATCAAGCGTATATGGCGAGACGGCGGAAGTGTTAAGGTAAGCCGAAAAATAAAGGAGTTATCACTGAAAGCCAACCGTCTTAACGAGCAAAGCTTGAAAGAACGAGGCGTGGAGCTTACCCTGACCGAGCTGAGCAAAATATTAGATGTAAGCAAGGAAGAAATCACCGAGGCTTTATCCTCGGCAAGGCTTCCTTTATCTTTAAGTTACCACACAGATGACGACGAGGAACAGGAACTGCTGATTCCTGTCAGTTCCTGTGAAGAAGCACTTTCCGAAAAGCTTACATTGCAGAAAGCCATTGAAGAACTACCTGAAAAAGACAGACTTCTTATAACTTTAAGGTATTTTAAAAACAAAACACAGACCGCTGCCGCCCAAGAGCTTAACATGACTCAGGTGCAGGTAAGCCGTCGGGAAAAGAAGATACTCTCAAATCTAAGAGAAATAATGAAAGACTGAAAAAGCCGTTCCTTTATTAGGAACGGCTTAATGCTTGTTTATTATCTTTTCGAGCCAACTTGGTCAAAAAATTCTTTTTCACTTTTGGCTTTTTCTACGTCGGCTTTTGCGATTTGCTTAATGTTTTTAAGGCCTGAGCGTTTAGCGGCTTTAAAGAAATGCACACACCAGCCAAAGGGCAATAAATAAGGCTTACCGTTAAAGAAAGGATATAAACGCCTCACTTCTCTGTAGGGTGGGAAAATATGACTTAGCAAAAGAACCGCTTTGCCTGCCCTGCCCCTTTTAGATACTGCCTGCCGCACTTCGTTTTCGTTACAGCTTTCTTTCTCCTGTATGCCGAAAACACCGCCTCTGAATGTATACCTGCAAAACTCGTTGAAAAGCTCATCGCTCATCTCTTCCTTAGGCTTTATCTCTATGCCAAACCATTTGTTGCAAAGAAAAAGTGTTGAGTCAAAAAACCTTTCAAGTCCGCATTCTTTTAAAATTTCTCTTACCTTTGCAAGGTCAAGATTGTCTTTATGCTTCTTTAAAAACAATGCAATGTCAAGGTACATCCTTACCCCTGCGCCTGAGCCGTAAAAATGCTTTTCAATATGGCTTATAAGGTAGCTTAAGTGAAACTCGTTTTCAAACTCATAAGTAAACCCGCCTCTGCTCTTTGTATAATCCCAAAAGCTGTTCATACGTTTTGAAAATTTGGTTTTCTCAGAATTAAGAGTGGTATGAAGCTCGTAGTGTTCTACAGCCTTTTTGTAAGAATACACATCTCCGCCATCCATAAGCTCCCAAGCAAAGCCTGAGTCACACATTAGCCTATGGCTTTTTTCTCTGTCAGATTTACGGATAATAATATCAATATCGCCATAGGTTCTCAACTGAGGCACAGGGTAACTGTCCTTTACTACCAAACCTTTAAAAACTATATGAGGAATCTCATTTTCATTAAGCTTCAAAAGCAGCTTCTGGGCATAGAACTCCTTGCGAACAAGCTGAGCAACGGTTTTATCGAATATATCCTTAAATCGCTTTTCTGCCCCGATAAATTCAGTAAAGCCGTATTTATTAAGCATATACCCTACTATACCTGACACAGACTGCGCCTTTGCAAGCTCATAAAGCTCTGTTGCGTTATATTCTGTTGTAATCCGGGGTTTGCGCTCATTGACAAACGCTGAAAGAATTTCAATCAGCAATTTTTCGGTACTGTTCAAAGCTATTTCTCCAATTAACTGATTTATTTATAGAATATTTTAAAGCATAAGCCGGTAGTGTTTAAGATAGGGCAAAATAAGAGCGATCACCATAGTTTGTTACCTCTACTCCCAATAAGCATGATACACGCCAAACTGAGTATAGGCACGGTAAATAAACAAACCTACACATAGTAAAACGCAAAATGCCGACACTATTTTTACCTCTCTCTTATCCTTAAGCCTCATAATCGCCGAAGGGAGAATCACCGAAATTACAGGGGTAAAATAGTGACTTATACGCTCAAACACAGTAGTGTTATACCTTAAAGTATACAAGCACAAGCCTAAAATCATCAATTTTATTTCCATAGAGTAATCCTCGGTAAAACTTTTGTCGTTATACCACACTATGTAAGAAATGATCAAAGCTACAAGATAAACCATAATAGGCACAATTCCGCCTAAAGCATTACCCGAATAAAGTCCTGCTGTATATTCTCTGCCTAAAGCATCGTTTCCCCATGCCATAATCTCATCAGAAAATACAATGCTTAGCACTGTAACCAATATACTGAAAATAACAATATTCCTGCCAACCTTAAAGCATCGTATAACAAACACAATTAAAAATAACCAAGCGGTTGTATGTATAGTCGACGCTAATGCTATGAGCACCAAAGCAGTAATATTCAGGGAAGTCTTTCGCTTTTTTATAAGCTCTAAGGCGACAAAACATATGCAACAGGCAATAGCTTGCCTGAAGCCTGTAAGGAAAAACTGCCAAGGGCCAACGCAAATATAAACAACGACACTTAAGAACACATTTTCCGAATTCCGATAAATATACCAGAACATAATTCCAGTACAAAATGCCGCCTGAAAATAAAAAATAAACTGATTCCACGGAACAATGATAGCAAGAATCTTGTTAAGTACCAGATAGCCGTCCTCCACACCTGTATACAGAAGCAAGTGGTCCAATGGAAGGTTCATGGCTCTTCGATACCACCTGTAATACCCATACAAGTCGCCGCCATTAATTCCGCCGTTATCTCTGCCGCCTAAAATCAAAACAAGAATAAGCCATGCCAGAGCCATAAATATTAGTTTTTTCTTTTTTTCGCCCAGAGCATCAGGAATCGTAAACCATATTATTATGATGCTCAGCAGCATAAAAAACCAAAAAAACATAAAATCTCCTTAAATCACATATCTGAAACCGATTTGTAAATATCCAGATATTTTGTAAAGCAATCCTCTGTTTTAAAGTTAAGTGCTTGTTTGCGGCAAGCAGCAGAGGATATACCCTTCCTTTTGACCTTCTGAATAGCCTCGTAAAGAGCTTTTGTGTCTCCCCTGTTAACCCAAACGCCGCTTTGCTCATCAAGCATCTCTGCGGCTCCCCCTGAATTAAAGGTTACTACAGGAGTTGCACAAGCAAGAGCCTCAATATTAACCATAGAAAAAGTATCCTGTAGCGTAGGATTAACAAAAACATCTGCCATAGAATAAATTTCTGCCAATCTTTTGTCATCTGCAGTTCTTTTAAGCGGAATTATATTATGCGGTAAGGTATCGGGATTTTCCTCTAAACTTAAAAGAACAATAACCTCATCATCAGAAAGCATCTGAGAAAGCTTTAAAAAGTATTCTCCGCCTTTATAGCCCGAAAACTCGTTGATAATTCCTAAGATAACAAACTTATCTTCTAATTTTAGCTTCTTGCGTATATCAGATACCGAAGGCGAAAACACATCTGTGTCGATTCCGTTGGGAATCGCGGTGACAGGATATTTGCCTAAAAAAGACTCTTCACACAGCCCTTTAAGCCAATTGGAAGGGGTAACAATATGCATTTCAGGTATACTTGTAAAAAGAGCTTTTTTGTCCCTGTAATTTCCTTTTGACCTGTCAAAAAACCATGAAACAGGGTAGCTTTTCTGCATTGGGCAATCAAAGCATCCTTGCCGCCACTTTTGGCAGCCTCTGTAATCAAAATGAGAGCAATGCCCTGTAAATGCCCAGCAATCATGCAAGGTCCAAACTACGGGTATACTATGCTTTTTTATATACTCAAATAAAAGCTTAACATTTATGTAGTGGCCATGGATATTATGCAGATGAATAATATCAGGCCTAATTTCATCTATCCATCTTAAAAGCTTTCGGGTTTCGGTTTTGTTATAAAATCCATGTTTGCCAAAAAGCCGTGTTTTAAGTATGTTGGCTTTTATGTACAAATCCGAGCCCATAGTATGGACGTTGCTCTTTTTAAGAGTACATTCGCTTGTTGCAATAAAAGACTCGATGTTATTTTTCTTATGCACAGCTTCAATTTCTTTAACAATTCTGCCTGTGCTTTTTATGGGATAAACCCCGTTAATCTGTAATACTCTCATAATTATGCTATTGGTTTTACTCTTAGGTTAAAGAGCACATAACTCTCCTGAATTCATCCATAATCTTTCGGGGATTATGGTTTTTGATTCCTGTACGAAAAGCCTTTTCGCTGTATTCAGTTATAAGCTCAGGATTACAGCAAAGCCTTCGCAGGCTTTTTTCTATGTCATCATAAGATGTAACAACAATTGCTGCATCCTCTTTTATAAGATAATCCATAGGAGCAATATCCTCAGAGCCAATGGCAAAAATACAGCTTCCGCTTTTTAAGTAATCGGTAAGCTTAGTAGAAAAAGAAAGCCTTGCCGTATTTTTAAAGCGTTTATCCAAAGACTCGGCAAATACGGCAACGTCAGCTTTTTGGGTAAGCTCAGCAACCCTTTGAGCACTTACGCTTCCGCAAAACTTTACTCCCTTGCCACAGAAAGCTTCCGCCACAGATTCTGAGGGTGTATCGCCTGAATAAATGCTGAGCGAAAGCAGTTCACCCTCTTCGTTTATTTTTGAAACCGCCTTTGCAATTTCTGCCAAAGACTTGTCTCTGCCGATTCCCAGCTTACCTGTATAAATCATTTTAATGGGATGCTCAGGCTCCGTTTTATTAAAATTTTCTTCCTTGATTTCGATTGCTCTGGTAAGCAGGGTGCTGTTAACACCAAAAAGCCTGTCGTACTCCTCTTTTTGCTTTGGTGCTATCACAAAAAGCTCCTTGGAATTATCAATGATTTTTTTTACGCCTTTGCGAAGCCAGAATCGATGGATTAAAGCCAGAGGATTTTTACCGCAAGGCTTATAGGTATAATTATCATCAGATATATAACTCACCACGGGCACTCCGGTTCGCTTTATAATATAAAGCTGAAGCCTTGCCATATACACCACCGGATACACGGGCAAAAACAAAGCCTCAGGAGCAAACGAATCTATAAATTCGTCAAGCTCTTTAGTTTTCCATTTGCCAAAAAGCCACACAAACTCTCGGCATAAAGCCATAAGATTTCCAAACTTTTTTCTGCTGTTGCTATACCTGTTCTGTTGCTCTGTAAGCTCCCGTGCCTCTTGAGCAGAAACAGGCTCGGTCTGATTTTTCACCTCTGACGAGGTTCTTATATTACGCTTAAATATGCTTTTGAGCACAGCGTTTTCATTAATTCTGAAAAAATTATCGCAAACCTCTGTTTGCGGAAGCCCTGCTTTAGTATATATCTGGGCAACCTTGGATTTATCATAAAAAGCAAAAATCTCAGGCAAAGTGCGGATGTTACCGCTATCTTGCCAAACATTTATTGTAGGAACCAGAACCTTAGGAAGCGAAGTTTTCATAATTTCACCTTTACATAGAGCGAGTCAAGTATAGAAAGTGCCTTAAGCATCAGAGAAAAACCGAAAATCTTATAAATTCTTCTTAGGGTAAGGGGTCTTTTGCTTGTGCCGTAATTAAGCACCGGTGCCAAAGCTTTGAGCCTTGGCTTCATAAACTTTTTATCCTTATTATTTACCCTTATGTAGGTTAAAAGCAAATTGCAATAAAGCTTTGCCACCGTAGCCAAAAGCCCCTGACGCATTTCAGCACTTAACGGTAACCTTACGTCCTCATATCTTGACTTATACTTCTCTACCATCAAAAGGCAATCCTCGGCGTTTTTATACGAGCCCGATGTTGTAACTGAGTTCTGTCGCTGTCTGTAGGCAATAAAAGCCTCGTCAAGACAGGCTATTGAGCTTACTTTTTCGATTATACGATAGCTCCAGTCAAAGTCTTCACAAGACAGCTCTTCGTCAAAAAAGATACTGTGCTTTATAAGCAGCTCTCTTTTTATACTTTTAGTCCATGCCGAACCATAATAAGCATCCTTTTGAGCAAGCAACGGCAATAGCTTTTCCGGACTTGCAATACCCTCAGTACCCTGAAAATCATAGTGGCTTTTTTCAAAGCGCGGGTTTGCTCCGTCGTAATATTTTACATAACGATACATAACCACTTCGGCTGAAGCGGTATCTATACTGCTTTTTACCTTATGAAGGAAATCTTCTTTCATAACGAAGTCGTCGCTGTCAAGATAGATTATATATTCTCCCTGACTTTCTCTGAGGCCTGTGTTTCTTGCTTTGGATTGACCTGAGTTTTCCTGTGATATAAGGCGGACTCTGCTGTCTTTTTCCATATAAGAGCGTATAATTTCACCGCTGTTATCCTTGGAGCCGTCATCAACAACAACTACCTCAAAATCCTTCATTGTCTGGCAAAGTAAGCTTTCAATACACTGAGAAATATACTCTCTGGCATTATACATGGGAATAATAATACTGAAAAACATACCAAAAACCTTTTTATAGTTTATTAAACCGAAACTTTTTCTGCAATTTGCTTTACAGTCAAACATACAATTTTTCTGTTTTCTTCAAACTGCTCTTTGCTCCAGCTTGCTACTTCATTTTCTCTTTTACGAAGAAGTTCAATTTCGTGGCTTATATTGTCCACAGGTCTGCTGGCACTTACTTCGTGACGAAAAGTTCTTGAAAGTATTGCACAGGTAGAGCCTAATCTTACGTGCTCGCCAATTACATAATCGCTTTTAAGCTGACCCTCGCCAATCTTTGCTATACCGCCAAAACCGTAAGGAATGCCTTTTGCTCTGAATTTTTTACAAAGCATATCAACTGTGCCGTTAGCTAAAAGCTCGAACATAAACTTCATTTTATAACTCAAATGTAAATCGTTGAGTCCTATGTATGCTTCGGTTATACCGTCCAGTGCTAAAATATCGTCAGCTTTTTCAACTGACTCTGCAGTCTCAAAAAGAAGCACCGTAGGTACTCTGCCGCCAACGTAATCGATAAAGGTTTTCACCTCATCGGCAGTTTTAAAATAAGGCAGCATAATGATGTCTGCACCGTCACTGATAATCCTGTCGATTTCATCCTTAAGACCTTTATGAACAGGATTGCATCTTACAAGAAGCTCTGCTTTTTTTACTGCTTTTCTTAATTTTTTGACGTCATCAATACAAGACTGTGACTTAACCGTATCAAGGTTGGCCTGACGCTCATGTTTACCGATGATTTCAAGGTCAAGAAAAATCCTGTCCACACCAGCAGCTTCGGCAGTTTTTGCAGCCTCAGGGTCAGCGGTCAGATACATATATTTAATGTGGTTATCTTTTATTTTTAAAAGCTTGCAATAAAAGTCATATATATTTTTAAGCATAATAGGACGGGCAAAATATTTTTCTACCCTTATTATTCCGTTTTCTGCAAAAAGATTTCTGAGCTTTTCGTTTTGCATAAGCTCTGTCATTTTCGAAAGCAAAGCATTATCATTATGCGAAGGAACTAAAGCACCGCTTATGCCTTCTTCTATAACCTCGCTGGGACCGGGCACATCTGTAGTGATAACAGGAAGTTTCATTGCCATTGCCTCTTGAAGCACCATGGAAAATCCTTCGCGGTAGGTAGGATGCACCAGCAAATCGCAGGCTGCCATAAACTTTGCTACTTCTGTTGATTGCTGATGCCCTGTAATATAAACCTTATCACAAGATTTTGCCCAATCCATAAGCTCCTTATCAGGAGGATTGGTATTATCCTCCATACCAACAAGAAAAAGCCTCGTATTCGTATGATTATACAAAAGTGCTCTGTAAGCACTTAAGAGTTCACTAATACCCTTATCCCTGTTGAGTCTTCCGATATAGCCAAACACAAAGGTGTTGTCGTCTATTTTATACTGTTTTCTGATTTCGGCCCTGAACTCATCTCTTTTGCTTACGTCATAAACGTTAAAATCAACACCAATGGTACCACCCTTGCCGATAACCTCAATTTTGTCTCTCTTACAAAGTTTTTCGCTTATAGAAAGCTCCATATTCTTCGGGCTTACAGCGTAAATTTTGGTTGCACACTTACAGGTAAACTTTTCAATTAATTTAAAAAACAATCTTTTGATTCCGTCCAAACCTACGTATCTGATACCCCACTGGCCGTAAACCCTCACGGGAATTTTCTTAAACCTTGGAGCCAAAGTACAACAAAGTGCCGCATTGGGGGTAGCGTACTGGATAATGTCAAATTTGCCCTCTTTGAAAATTTTATTGATAGATTTTACACTTCTTATTGTCGCAATAAGGCTGGCACCTCTTTGCAAAGGCACATCACAAACCTTTGCAAACTCGCTGTGTCTGTTAATAAATTCATCTGTCATACCTCCGCACACAACGGTAACCTCAAAGCCCTTTGACGCCAGATTTCGGGCACTGTCAGAAACAAACCAGTCAAAGGCTTTGGCAATCGTGGTAACCATACAGATTCTTGGGTGCCTGCTTTCCTCGGCACTGGTACCGCCCTCCTTAACGCCCTTTGCGGTAAACACCGAGGTAAATGTACCAAAGAAACATTTAACGTCAAATAGGAAGCTCAGATTCTGAACATACTCTCCGTCAAGCTTTGCCTTAACCACAATGGGGAGCTCATCTCTGCCGTTAATCTGAGCCCAACCCGAGAGGCCCGGCTTTATGTCGTTTGCACCCCATTTGTCACGCTCTTCAATAAGGTCGTACTGATTCCATAATGCAGGCCTGGGGCCGATAAACGACATCTGACCAAGAAAAATATTTACAAGCTGAGGAAGCTCGTCGAGACTTGCTTTTCTTAAAAATTTACCAATCGGAGTAAGGAACTGCTCAGGGTCTTCAAGAAGATGAGTGGGAATATTAGCGTCTGTATCGGTACGCATTGTGCGAAACTTGAATATTTTAAACAGCTTTTTATCTTTACCTACTCTTTTCTGAACAAAAAAGGGACTTCCTTTATCGGTAAGAACTATCAGCAGAATAATTATGAGAAATACGGGAGAAAGCACCAATACAGCCAACAGTGAAAGCACCATATCGATAACTCGTTTAATAAACATATATACTGACTTGTTTTTTTTGCTCTGTTTAGGCTTTTGGTTGGTTTTATGTGGAGTTGTAACTGTATTCGCCATAAGGGTGCCGCCTTTTCTAAAATTAATAATACATATATATGGGATATAAAAATACATATTAATATTAACACAAATCAACATATCTGTAAACCTTTTTCACTATGATTTTTGTTGATTTTATAAAAATAAAATAAGCAGGAAATCTAAAAGTGATTTCCTGCTCTACATTTTGATTTTGCTTGAAAATTTATTGGTTTCAGCCTCTTCTGCACATACCTCTGTTGTCGCAAACTCCGTCTGAGTCGGCATCTGTAAAACCTCTGCCGCTACCTTGTCTGCCGCAGCAGTTACCCTGTCCGTCGCAATAGCCTTCTGCTATTGCTTTGTTGTCACAAATTCCGTCTGCGTCCTCATCTAAAAAACCTTGATTTTTCTGCTGATTTTCGGGCTGTATGCACAGGTTGTTTTCACGGTTGTCGCAAACTTCGTTTCTGTTTTCGTCAACAAAAGATGATGCATTTGTGCGGTTATCGCAAATGCCGTTTTTATCTGCGTCAACATAGCCTTTGCCAAAATTTCCCTTGGCAGCAAAAACACCTATTGTGCCTAAAACTGTAAGCAAAAGTACAGCCATAATAATTGCCAGTGTTTTTTTCATAATAACTCCTCCTGCTTTTGCATTTTATTATAATACCACCCACAAAAACAAAACGATTAATAAACCGTAATGCTTTCTTTTTAAGTATATAGCTGCATACCCATTATGTCAATGAGGTTTTTATGTTATATCGTAGAAACAACCGACATATTAATTAAGGAATAATTAATCGGAGGTTTCTGTATGAAAGAAATCGTTGAAGAAAGAGCCGCACGGCTTGGAGAATATATCGTAGAGCAAAAAGCCACGGTACGTGCCACAGCAGGAAAATTCGGCATAAGCAAATCAACCGTTCACAAGGATGTAAGCAAACGGCTTCCATACATAGACTCTGCGTTATATCAAAAGGTCAACAAGGTGCTTCAGCAAAACAAATCCGAACGCCACATAAGAGGCGGGGAAGCCACCAAAAATAAGTATTTAAACCTAAGCTTAAGAGATAATAAGGGCAATAATAGGCAAAATTAACAAAGCCGACAAAAATCCCTTTACACCCAAACTTCTTTGATGTATAATTAGCGTGAAATAATAGGAAATTATGCTTTTTTGTATACAAAGGAGTTAATATTATGCGAAATATTCCTTTTTCTCCCCCGGATATAACTCAAGCTGAAATTAATGCAGTTGTTGATGTTCTTAAATCAGGTTGGATTACCACGGGCCCAAAAACCAAGCTTTTTGAGTCCCGTATTGCCAAGTTCTGTAACACAGAAAAGGCAGTATGCCTTTCTTCACAGACAGCCTGTGCCGAAATGACCTTGAGAATTTTAGGCATCGGTCAGGGCGATGAGGTTATTGTTCCTGCCTATACTTACACAGCTTCTGCTTCCATACTCTATCACATAGGCGCAACTCCCGTTATAGTAGACTGCGCACCCGGAAGCTATGAGATGGACTATGACAAAATGGAAGCCGCCATAACTGAAAAAACCAAGGCTATTATTCCTGTTGACCTTGCAGGTGTTATGTGTGACTACGACCGCATTTTCAAGGCAGTTGAAAACAAGCGTCACCTCTTTAAGCCCTCAAACGAATATCAGGAAGCTATCGGCAGAGTTATGATTATTTGCGACGGTGCCCACGCCTTCGGTGCAAGCCAGAAAGGAAAAATGTGCGGTGAGGTTGCTGACTTTACAAACTTCAGCTTCCATGCAGTTAAAAACCTTACAACAGGCGAAGGCGGTGCCGTAAGCTGGCGAAATATTGAAGGGATCGACAATGACGAGCTTTACAAAAAATATATGCTCTTCTCACTTCACGGCCAGACAAAGGACACATATGCAAAAAACAAGGGCACAAGCTGGGAGTACGATGTTGTTGACACCCAGTATAAGTGCAATATGCCCGACGTTTTGGCTGCTATGGGTCTCGCACAGATGGACAGATACAAAAAGATTATCGACAGGCGTCACGAGCTTATCAAAATGTATAACAATGCTTTTGCCGACTTGCCTGTAGGTGTGCTTAACCACGCAGACGAGGACCACCGCAGCAGCGGCCACCTCTATATGGTGCGTTTCTTAGGTCAGGATTCCGACTATCGTAACACCTTCTTCAAGCGAATGGCTCAGAACGGAGTAATCTGTAATGTTCATTTCAAGCCTCTGCCTCTGCTTACCGCTTACAAGAGCCGTGGCTTTGACATCAAGGATTTCCCCAATGCTTTCGATATGTATAAAAATGAGCTTACCCTGCCTCTTAATACCACAATGAGCAATAAAGATGCAGAGTATGTTATAGATATGTTCAGACGCTGCATTGCCCAGCCCTACTGAGTTAAAGCTCTTACCGCCTGACGGGCTGCCGTCGGGCGGTTTTTGTTAAAATCTTTTTAAACATGAAATTTCACACAGAAATCATATTGTTTTTAATAATTATTAACTTTTCAAAGGCTTTATGTGATATAATAACCTCACGGTATAAGCAAAATCAGAGATTTTGATACCTGAGAGAACATTTAACAAAATTTTAATAGCTTTCGCTATTTCGGCGTTGCCGCACCCGTGCTTCGCACAGGTATTTATGTTATAATTATATTGGGTCTTATATAGGAAAGGAAGGTATTAATTTATGGGACTTCATAAAATTCTTATTGTTGATGATGACACAAACATCTCTAATCTTTTAAGGATTTACCTTGAAAAGGAAAACTTTACTACTATTACCGCCGAGGACGGCGAAAAGGCCGTGGAGCTTTTCAAAACCGAAAATCCCGACCTGATTTTACTGGACATTATGCTTCCCAAGCTTGACGGTTGGCAGGTTTGCCGTGAAATCCGCAAAACCAGCGACTGCCCTATTATTATGCTTACAGCAAAGGGCGAAACTTTCGACAAGGTTTTGGGGCTTGAGCTTGGAGCCGACGACTACATAGTAAAGCCCTTTGAAACCAAAGAGGTTATTGCAAGGGTAAGAGCTGTACTCAGACGCACAGACTCAGGCGAAATAAACACTATAAAAGAAATTAAGTGGGAAAATCTTGAGATTAACCTTACAAACTATGAGCTTAAGGTTAAAGGCAAAGCAATCTCAACCCCTCCCAAGGAGCTTGAGCTTCTTTACCATCTTGCATCAAATCCCAATAAAATGTTTTCGCGCGACCAGCTTTTAGATGAGGTGTGGGGCTTCGACTATTACGGCGACAGCCGTACCGTTGATGTACACATCAAGCGTATACGAGAAAAAATTGACGGAGCCAGTGAAAAATGGGAGCTTTGCACCGTTTGGGGCAGAGGCTATAAGTTTGAAGTGAGATAATATGCCAAATGTAAAAAACGCTCTTAACAAAACCGTCTTCCGGCGGTTTTTGTTCTACAGCATAACAATTGTACTTTTGTGTCTGCTTATAATCACCGTTATTCTGGTGTATCCTGTAACAGACTATATAGAACGGGTTAAAAAAGACACTCTTATACAGAGTGCAACGGACGTTTCGTCCTATGTTTCCGAAATATCCAAAGGAAATCTTAACCCTGCAGACGAATATGTTTTTCCTTATCTTGATGCATTAAGCGAATCTATGGGTGCCGATATATTACTATCCGATAAAAACGGACGGATAGTTTTCGTAAGTTCTGCAGATACTACTCATAAAACAGGCGGATATCTTCCCAAGATATTAACAACCGACCTTAATGAAAGCACCTTCTTTGCTTATGGTAACATCGGCGGATTTTACGACAACGCGTACTACGTAGCTGCCGCACCTGTTTTTGACGATTCACAAAATATAGTGGCATACTGTGTTATTGCTCAACAAACCGTATGGAGCAGCGATGCCGTGCCATCCATTTTCTTTGTGTTTACCCTCGTAGTACTTTTGGCGGCACTCCTTATATTCTCCCTTACCTCGGTATACGCCTTTAATACCACGCGTCCCTTAAAGCAGATGACAGCCGCCACCAAGCGTTTTGCATCAGGCGACTTTGAAAGCCGAGTATACGTTAAGAATAAAGATGAAATTGGTGAACTTGCTCAGGCTTTTAACGAAATGGCGGATTCTCTTGCCTCAATGGAAGGTATAAGACGTAACTTTATTGCCAACGTAAGCCATGAACTTAAAACACCAATGACCACCATTTCAGGCTATATTGACGGCATACTTGACGGAACCATTCCAAAAACCGAGCAAGAATATTATTTGGGAATTGTTTCAGAGGAAACAAAGCGTCTTTCACGCCTTGTAACCTCTATGATTTCTCTCTCAAAAATTGACAGCGGCGAAATTAAAGTAAATAAAACATCATTTGATATTCTGGATGTTATTTTCAGCGTGCTTCAAAGCTTTGAAAGCAAGCTATCTGAAAAAGAGCTTACAGTAGAAGGCCTTGACATAGAAGAAAACGTTATGGTTTTCGGCGACAGAGACCTTCTGCACCAAACCATTTACAATTTAGTTGAAAATGCCGTAAAATTCACTGACCAAAAGGGTGTTATCCGCTTTAATTTCTCTAAAGAAGGCGGATTCAGCATTATTAGCATAGAAAACAGCGGAACAGGCATTTTACCCGAAGACCTGCTCTATGTTTTTGACAAATTCTATAAGGCAGACAAGTCCAGAAGCTCTGACAAACGCAGTATGGGACTGGGACTTTACATCTGCCGCACCGTTGTGACACTTCACGGCGGCAGAATTACTGCGGATTCAAAACCTGACGAATACTGCAGATTTACCTTTACTCTGCCTGAGCCAAAACGCAAAAAGCTATTAACGGCAGACAGTAAAACGGAGGAATAAAATGTTAGACGAAAATTTAAACACACCAATAAATCAAGACCCAAAACCAGAGGTTGCTCCCCAAAGCAATCCTGAGTTAGCTCCTTGTGCTCCTCAGCCTGAGTTACCACCTCAGAATACTCCCGAATTAACCCCTCAGGAGGTTAAGCCTGAGGTTGCTCCTGCAAATCCTCAGCCGGAGATGCCGCAGGTAAATACTCCACAACCGCCATATACCATGCCTTATCAGGCTCCTCAGGTACAGGCACAGCCCTATACCCCTCCATACAGTGCTCAGCAGTATACATACTATGCAGCTCAGCCTGTTCCCCCTCAGCCCAAAAAGAGGAGCACCGGTGCAAAGGTGATGCTTATCTGCCTTTGGGTTCTCTTAGGTATTTTCAGTCTTGGGGCTGTTGGAAGTATGAGCTACTTTATGGGACGTGTCAGCTCAAACCCAAAATTGCCCGATACTCAAAATCCTTTTGTAGATTTCTTAAAACCAACCGAGCCTGAAGAAACCGAAACTATTCCCCAAGCAACCGAAGCTGTGGACAACTCTTACCTTTACGGTGACGGTGAAATCGTACTCAATAAATATCCTGCTGATAAAAACGACTCAGCAAAATACAACAACCAAACCGCATTTGAAAAGGTTTCGCCATCAGCTGTTGGCATTGTTTGCTACAAAGATACCGATAAATCCACAGTTATGGGACAGGGCACAGGCATTATAGTAAATACCGACGGCTATATTGCCACCAACAGCCACGTTATCGGTGACAGCAAAACTGCCTATATAATCGAGGTGGTTTTAAACGACGGCAACTCCTACGAAGCTAAGGTTGTAGGCTTTGACACACGCACAGACTTAGCTGTAATTAAAATACAGGCACCTAATCTTACACCTGCAGAATTTGCCGACTCAGACCTTGCATCAATCGGCGAAGACGTTATTGCAGTAGGTAATCCCGGCGGTATGGAATTTCAGAACACCCTCACCCGCGGTGTTATTTCTGCAAAAGACAGAACCTTGGGTCTTTCCACTCAGGTTAAGTACATCCAGACCGACGCCGCCATTAACCCCGGCAACTCAGGCGGTCCTTTGTGTAACCTTTACGGTCAGGTTATTGGCGTAAACTCAGCCAAAATCGCATCTGAAGACTATGAGGGTATGGGATTTGCCATTCCCAGCCGTACTGCAAAAGAGGTTATAGACGACCTTATTAAGCAAGGCTATGTAGGAGGCAGAGTTAAAATAGGCATTATGGGAACCGCAGTTACTGCAAGCGAAGCAATGTATAACAATGTTCCTCAGGGCATTTTAGTTTCAGAAGTAATCAAAGGCGGCCCCTGCGATAACGGCAAAATTAAAGCAGGCGACATTGTAGTAGCTCTTGACGAGCACGAAATTAAGTCTTTTAATGATATTTATACAGCTCTTATGAACTTTAGCGAGGGCGACGAGGCTACCCTTAAGATATACCGCCCTGAAACAGAAGAATATATTGAAGTTGAAATAATTCTTCAGGCTGACGAAGGATAAAGCATTATAATAGGGCGGATAGTATCCGCCCGACAGGTTTGTTTTAACAGCAGGGGGGCATCGGGCTCCCCTACAAATATATGTACATGTAAATAAATTAACCCGCCGTTGATGAAAGTTCGACTCTATACTAAAGCTTTCCATAGGCAAATTGCCCTACTGTGGCTAACGGCCGAATTTTCCACCGCAGGCAATGGTCTTGACAAATCCTTTGTTTTTTATTACTCTATTATAAGAGTTTTTTCTCTACCCTCGGTAGAGATATTGATAAAATCTTGCTTTTTAAGGCTTTTTCGGAGGTATTTTCTTAAATGGATGAAAAAAAGCTTAAATCTATAATTGCTAATAATATTACATATTTTCGCAAGCGTTCAGGTCTTACTCAGGGCAAGCTTGCCGAGATGATAAACTATTCTGACAAATCTGTTTCAAAGTGGGAACGCGGCGACGGTATGCCTGACGTAACAGTGCTTGTAAAGCTTGCACAGATTTTCGACGTTACTGTAAACGACCTTGTATCCGAGGATAAGCCTGAGGAAAAAGTGCTTCCAACCCGCCAACGAAGGCATATTTTAATTGACATAATGTCAATTATTTTGGTATGGCTTGTGGCCGCAGTTGTCTTTGTAGGATTAAGGGTGTTTTTACCTGACTTTGACTCCGCATGGATTTGCTATCTTCTGGCAATTCCCGTCAGCGCTATAGTTCACCTTGTTTTCGCCTGCATCTGGTGGAATCACACGGTTCAGTTCTTCTCCATAAGCGTTTTGGTGTGGACTTGTGCATTGGGCATACAGATAGTATTTTTCACTTTCATAAACGGCTTTGACAATATAAGCCTTATCTACATCTGTGCCGCAGTCTTACAAGTACTTGCACTTGCGTGGACTCTTTACCGCAACTTTAAAAAGAAAAAGTAACGATTATTTGTGAAAAAGCCCTTTATTAAGGGCTTTTTCTTTTTATATTTGGCTTTTCTTACAAAAGCTTTTTCCTCAATATGCTTGATTTTTACAGGCTTTGGTGTTATAATACAAGTAAGTTAATATCCTTAAGGTTAAGGAGTGAGCCGAAAGGCTCGCTCCTAAGTTTTTTATTTGGAGGAATATTTATGGCACAAAGCAAAGGTGCAAACATTGCCGAAAGCGTAAAGGCTGTTGCCAAGCCCATTGCCGAAGATTTCGGCGTAAGGGTTTGGGATGTTCGCTTTCTTAAAGAAGGTGCCGAATGGTACTTAAGAATTTTCATCGACAAAGACGGCGGCGTCAACATTAACGACTGCGAAAATGTTTCCCGTGCCATTGACCCATTGCTTGATGAAAAAGACTTCATATCCCAGAACTACATTCTGGAAGTAAGCTCCCCGGGTCTTGAGCGTGAGCTTACACGCGACGAGCACTTCGAGGAATACGTAGGCAAAGACATTAAGGTTCGCCTTATCCGCCCTATGGAAGGCTTAGGAAAAGAATTCTGCGGTGTACTTAAAGCTGTAGAGGGCAATGAGCTTACCATTGAAGACTACGATGGCGAAAATCAGGTTACCATAAACAAAAAGGACGCTGCCTGGATTAAGGCTGACGACCTTGACATATAAGCTATTAAACCTAAAGATACAGAAAGGAATGGTTATAAAAAATGAACAACAAGGAATTATTCGAGGCTTTATTTCTTCTTGAAAAAGAAAAAGGTATCCCTGTAGACTATATGATTGAGCAGATCAAGCGTGCAATCGTAGTTGCCTGCAAGAACCTTTACGGCAACGAAAACATTGACATCACAATGGATCCCGAAAAAAACAACTTTACAGTTAAAATGATTAAAACCGTTGTTGAGGAAATTGAGGATGAAACAAACGAAATCCTTTTAGAGGATGCAAAGCAGATTTCCAAACGTGCAACAGTTGGCAAAGAAATCGGCATTCCCCTTGACCCCAAAAAGTTCGGCAGAATTGCAGTTTCTGCTTCCAAGAACGTTATACACGGCGGTATCCGCGACGGCGAAAAAGGTCAGGTGCTCAGAGAGTTCCAGTCTAAACTTAAAGAAATCGTTACCGCTACAGTTGAGAGAATCGACCCCAAAACAGGCAACGCCACAATCCGCTTCGGCAAGGCTGAAGCTGTGCTTCCCGTAAGCGAGCAGGTTGGCGAAGAAAACCTCAAGGAAGGCGATTCCGTTAAAATTTATGTTGTTGACGTAAGAGTCGGCGACCGCGGCCCCAAGGCTATTATCAGCCGTACACATCCCGACTTTGTAAGAAAAATGTTTGAAAAAGAAGTTCCTGAGATTTTCGACGGTATTGTAGAAATCAAGTCTATTTCCCGTGAGGCAGGCTCCAGAACCAAAATGGCTGTTATCAGTAACGACCCTGCAGTTGACGCTGTTGGTGCTTGTATCGGTAACCGCGGAGCCCGTGTGGGCACAATCGTTGAAGAGCTTGGCGGTGAGAAAATCGACATCATCGTTTATGATGAAGACCCCCAGAAGTTTATCGCTGCAGCTCTTGCTCCTGCAAGCGTAGTTTCTGTAGTTGTTGCTGAAGACGGCACAAAAGCTTGTAGAGTAACAGTTCCCGATTCTCAGCTTTCTCTTGCAATCGGCAACAATGGTCAGAATGCTCGCCTTGCCGCAAAGCTTACAGGCTGGAAGATTGACATTCGTCCTGAAAGCGGCTTCTACGGTGAAGACGAAGACGACGAGCCTCAGGCAGAAGAATCTGTGGCTGAGTAATTTTTGGGAGGGAAACTTTTGAAGCAGAAAAAGATACCCCTTCGAAAATGCACAGGCTGTAATGAAATGAAGCCAAAGAAAGAACTTATAAGAGTTGTTAAGCTTCCTGATACCGTTAATGAAAACGGCGAAGTTTTAACCAAAGGCAATATCGAGCTTGACTTTACAGGCAAAAAGCCCGGCAGAGGCGCTTACATCTGCAACTCGGAAGAATGCCTTAACAAAGCAATTAAAGGCAAACGACTTGAAAAGGCTTTTTCGTCCTCTATCCCCTCTGAGGTTTACGAAACTCTTAAAGAGGAGATGGCAAAAGGTGAATGATAAATTTCTGAATTTCTTAGGGCTTTGCCGCCGTGCAGGCAAAATGAAAATCGGCTGTGATACGGTTATAGAGTCTGTAGAGTTAGGCAATGCAAAGCTTGTGCTTATGGCAAGTGACATTTCTGAAAACACAAAGAAAAAAGTAATCTCCGCCTTAAGTGGCGTTACTTACTACATTTTAGATTACTCTAAGGATGAACTCAGCTTTTCGCTGGGCAAAACCTGTGCAGTGCTCTCCGTTGAAGATGAGGGCTTTGCAAAAAAGCTTTCTGAGCTTATCAGTAATAAGGGAGGAAAAATGAATGATTAAATACAAAATTCACGAGGTCGCAAAGGACCTTAACGTTTCCAGCAAAGAGGTTATCGAAGTTGTTGCTAAATACTGCGGTGCAACAAAAAAATCTATGACCACTCTTGAAGAAAATGAGCTTAACGTAGTTTTTGACTACTTCACACAGAAAAACAATATGGAAAGCTTAAGCTCTTACTTTGCAGTAAGAGACCAGGCTATTGAAGCAAAAGAAGAAGCCGAGCAGAAGCGTAAAGAAGAAGAGCGTGAGAAAAAGGCTCAGGCTAAAAAAGAGCTTGAAGCAAGCCTTAAAGGCGAAAAAGCTCCTCAGAAATCCGAGGCTAAACCTCAGGAAAAACCTCAGGAGAAAAAGGTTAAGAACCCCAAAAATTACGACGATGTTGACACAACGTCCGAGATTAAATCAAAGCGTGCTCAGGGTAAAATAGTTAACACACGTACTGTTGACGTAAACGTTGAGCGTTACAACGAAAAGTATGATAACCTCGCTTATGATAAGGTTAAGTCTGACAGCAATATGTCTAAGGCTAAGCAGAAGATTAACCAGCGTTCACAGCAGAGAAATAAACCCAAGAACTCCAGAAAGGAAACTGAGGCTGAGCGTCTTAAGAGAATTGCTCAGGAGCGTAAGGCTAAGCCCATTACAGTTAAGATTCCTGAGGAAATCACAATTACAGAGCTTGCTCTCCGCCTTAAGGCTACTGCGGCTGAAGTTATCAAGAAGGCTTTCCTTATGGGTACAATGGTTACTCAGAACGACACTGTAGATTTTGATACAGCTTCTCTTATTGCTATGGAGTTCCACGCAAAGGTTGAGAAGGAAGTTGTTGTTACAATCGAGGAAAGAATTATTGACGACACAGTCGACGACGAAGCAAACCTTAAGGACCGTGCTCCCGTTGTTGTTGTTATGGGTCACGTTGACCACGGTAAGACTTCTCTTCTTGACTATATCCGCCACGCAAACGTTACTGCAGGCGAAGCAGGCGGTATTACTCAGCACATCGGTGCTTACAGAGTAAATGTTAACGACAGAGATATCACCTTCCTTGATACTCCCGGCCATGAAGCTTTCACAACAATGAGAGCAAGAGGTGCACAGTGCACAGATATAGCAATTCTTGTTGTTGCTGCTGACGACGGTATTATGCCCCAGACAATTGAGGCTATCAACCACGCAAAGGCAGCAGGCGTTTCTGTTATTGTTGCTATTAATAAAATGGATAAGATTGCCGCTAACCCCGACAGAGTTATGCAGCAGCTTACAGAGCACGAGATTATCCCCGAGGCTTGGGGCGGTGACACACCCTGTATGCCTATTTCTGCAAAAACAGGTATGGGCATTGAGGACCTTCTTGAAATGGTAATTCTCGTTGCAGATATGAAAGAGCTTAAGGCTAACCCCGACCGTGCTGCAAAGGGTACTGTTATTGAAGCACGTCTTGACAAGGGCAGAGGCCCCATTGCCACAATCCTTGTTCAGAACGGTACACTTCATCAGGGTGACATTGTTGTTGCAGGCACAGCTGTAGGCCGTGTTCGTGCTATGACAAACGAGCACGGTGAAAAGGTTAAGGTTGCAGGTCCCTCTGTTCCTGTTGAGATTACAGGTCTTGCAGAAGTTCCCACAGGCGGTGACACCTTCGACGCAGTTAGTGACGAACGTCTTGCCCGTGAGCTTGTTGAACAGAGAAAGGCAGCTAAGAAGGAAGAGCTCTTCAAGTCTCAGACTAAGGTAAGCCTCGATAATCTCTTTGACCAGATGAAGCTGGGCGAGGTTAAGGAGCTTAAGATTGTTGTTAAGGCTGACGTTCAGGGTTCTGTAGAGGCTGTAAGACAGTCTCTTGAGAAGCTTTCTAACGACGAGGTTCGTGTTCACGTTATCCATCAGGGTGTTGGTGCTGTTAACGAAAGCGACGTTATGCTTGCTAATGCATCCAACGCTATTATCGTAGGCTTTAACGTTCGTCCCGATGCAGTTGCCGCAACAAACGCTGAGCGTGACGGTGTTGATATGCGTATGTACACAATCATCTACGATTGTATCGAAGAGATTGAGTCTGCTATGAAGGGTATGCTTGCTCCTAAAACCAGAGAAGTTATCCTTGGTACTGC
>JAFTIP010000031.1 GCA_017456845.1 Ruminococcus sp. | reverse complement strand
TTCGTTTGCTTATTTTGCAAAATCGACTGCTCTTGCCTCGCGGATAATGTTAACCTTAATCTGACCGGGATATTCCAAATCAGCTTCGATTTTCTGACAAATCTCACGTGCAAGGGGAATCATTTTTTCGTCTGAAACAACCTCAGGCTTAACCATAATGCGGATTTCGCGGCCTGCCTGAATTGCGTAAGAGGATTCAACGCCGTCAAAGCTTGAGGCAACCTCCTCTAACTTCTCTAAACGCTTGATATAGTTTTCCAGATTTTCACGGCGTGCACCGGGACGAGCAGCAGAGATAGCGTCAGCAGCCTGAACAAGACATGCTACAACGGTCTTTGCTTCAATGTCGCCATGGTGAGCGTGAATAGCGTGAATAACAGCGTCGCTTTCCTTATATTTTCTGGTAACGTCAACACCAAGCTCAATATGGCTACCTTCCATTTCGTGGTCAAGTGCCTTACCAATATCGTGAAGAAGACCTGCACGCTTTGCAGTAGCAGGGTCCATTCCCAGCTCGGATGCCATAATACCTGCAAGGTAAGAAACTTCAAGCGAGTGGTTGAGTACATTCTGACCGTAGCTTGTGCGGTAACGAAGACGACCCAAGAGCTTAACAAGCTCAGGATGTACACCGTTTACACCTGCTTCGATAACAGCATGCTCACCGGCCTGCTTGAT
This sequence comes from Ruminococcus sp., assembly GCA_017456845.1. Classification (GTDB taxonomy): domain Bacteria; phylum Bacillota; class Clostridia; order Oscillospirales; family Acutalibacteraceae; genus Ruminococcoides. The sequence continues at coordinate 36,013 of JAFTIP010000031.1, read as the reverse complement.
TGTAGCCTCTACCTCACGTCTTGCCTTATCAACCATTTCTTCGATTCTTGCAGGGTGAATTCTGCCGTCGGAAATAAGCTTTTCAAGGGACACTCTGGCAATTTCACGTCTTACAGGCTCAAAGCATGAAAGGGTGATTGCCTCAGGTGTGTCGTCAATAATAAGGTCTACGCCTGTTAAGGTTTCAATTGCACGGATGTTTCTGCCTTCTCTGCCTATAATACGACCCTTCATTTCGTCGTTAGGAAGAGGAACAACGGAAACTGTAGCCTCAGCAACGTGGTCTGCTGCTAAACGCTGAATAGCAAGAGAGATAATGTTGCGGGCTCTTTTGTCGGATTCGTCCTTGAGCTGCTGCTCAAAGTCCATAATCTTTGTTGCCTTTTCGTGGTCAAGCTCGTCGTCAAGACGCTGGAGAAGGTAGGTCTTTGCCTGCTCCTGAGTGTAGCCTGAAATACGCTCCAGCATTTCAAACTGGCTCTTCTTAACCTGTTCAACCTCAAGAAGTCTGTTGTCGACATCCTTGAGCTTTTTGTTGACATTATCCTCCTTACGCTCAAGCTGGTCCATCTTCTTGTCTAAAGACTCTTCCTTTTGCTGAATGCGTCTTTCCTGACGCTGAACCTCTTTGCGTCTTTCGTTAATGTCTTTGTCTGCTTCATTTCTTAATCGATGAATTTCATCTTTGCCTTCAATAACGGCTTCTTTCTTTTTAGCTTCAGCTGTTTTCATAGCATCCGAGATAATTCGATTTGCTTCCTGCTCGGCACTGCCTATTTTCTTTTCAGAAATATTCTTTCGGACAAAAATTCCTGCAAAAATGCCGATAGCTGCGAAAACAACTGCGGAAACTATAATCAGCACAATGGCCAACCATAATTCCATCATGTGTGACACCTCCTTGATTCGATTTTTTCATCAGAGTCAACTTGCGGTGCCGTTAAACTATAGAGATAAACAAATCCTAATACATACCGAAAACTAAAAAAGACGGAAACTCTAAAAAGCACGGTGCCTTCATAAAAACAGAAAACCCATGCTGAGATACCCGTCTAAAATCTATTTTCAAATAAACTAATCAGAAAAATGGATATCTATATATAACGGCTCACTAAGAGTCCAATAAAATAGTGTTAAACCATAAAACTCCCAATAAAATGCGACAATATAAAGCCGATTGTCACCGAAAAAGAAAAATCGGGATATTTCAGGTTCATAAATTAGTTTGCGGAAATACCGCTTTGAGCACAGCAAACACTGTGTCCTTTATAATACTAAAGTAAATAAGCATAAAAGTCAAGAATAATTTACTATATTTTTCGCATAATTTAATAAAGAAATGGTTATTTCTTTTGATAAGGATGTGTTTTTGCATAAATTTTATATATTAATAAGGCTTAATGTCTTTACATTTTACAAAATAAGTTAAATTTTTATCAAAGTCTTGAAATCTTATGCAAAAAGCATTACAATATAGTTACCAAAAATTACAAGGAGGACAAACTACTATGTCTATCAAAGTTGGTATTAACGGTTTCGGTCGTATCGGCCGTCTTGCATTCAGACAGATGTTCGGTGCTGAGGGCTACGAGGTTGTAGCTATCAACGACCTTACAGCTCCTAAGATGCTCGCTCATCTTCTTAAGTACGATTCTGCTCAGGGCAGATATGCTCTTGCTGACAAGGTTCAGAGCACAGACAACTCCATCATCGTAGATGGTAAGGAAATCACAATCTACAAAGAGCCCGATGCAAACAACATCCCCTGGGGTGAGCTCGGTGTTGACGTAGTTTTAGAGTGCACAGGCTTCTACTGCTCTAAGGAGAAGTCCATGGCTCACATCAACGCAGGTGCTAAGAAGGTTGTTATCTCTGCTCCCGCAGGCAACGACCTCAAGACAGTTGTATTCTCCGTAAACGAGAACACACTTACAGCTGACGATCAGATTATCTCTGCTGCTTCTTGCACAACTAACTGCCTCGCTCCCATGGCTAAGGCTCTTAACGACCTCGCTGAGATTCAGAGCGGTATTATGGCTACAATCCACGCTTACACAGGCGATCAGATGATCCTCGACGGTCCTCACAGAAAGGGCGACCTCAGAAGAGCACGTGCAGGCGCTGTTAACATCGTTCCCAACTCCACAGGTGCTGCTAAGGCTATCGGCCTTGTTATTCCTGAGCTCAACGGCAAGCTTATCGGTGCTGCTCAGAGAGTTCCTGTTCCCACAGGTTCTACAACAATCCTTACAGCTGTTGTTAAGGGTAACGTTACTAAGGAAGATATCAACGCTGCTATGAAGGCTGCTGCTTCCGAGTCCTTCGGTTACAACGAGGACGAGATCGTTTCTTCCGATATCATCGGTATCACATACGGCTCTCTCTTCGATTCTACTCAGACAATGGCAACTTACATGCCTGAGACAGATACAACTCAGGTTCAGGTTGTTTCTTGGTACGACAACGAGAACTCTTACACATCTCAGATGGTAAGAACTATCAAGTACTTTGCTGAGCTTTAATTTAATTTTATAAATTAAGTTTACACTTAACGGGTAACCTTCGGGTTGCCCGTTTTTTGTTTTATTTTATCAATCATAAAATTTGACCATATTCGTAAAACTGACCAAATTTTGAGAACTTTTTTGTTCATCGTTAATTTTCACTAATATTACTCTTCCAAGATAAGCTATTTAGCTAAAATCACCAAAGCACAAGGATAATTTTCGTCACTATTATTTTGCTATATGGTTGAAAAAAGTTAATAAGTTTGGTACAATATTAAGCGTGAAATAGTATATCTTATTTTGCGAATATACGCATAAAGGAGAAGATAGAAAATGATTTATCAATTAAACGAAGAAAGAGACCACATTCAGCTTTACTATGACGGCGACGCTGTAAGAGCTTATGACTTTTTCGGTGCTCATATGGAGAACTGGGACGGCAGAGACGGCGTTGTGTTCAGAGTATGGGCACCTAACGCAAAATCCGTATCAGTTGTAGGTGATTTTAACGGCTGGAATCAGGAAGCCAACCTTATGTACAAAATCAATGAGGGCGGCATCTGGGAGGTTTTCGTTGAGGGTCTTGGTGCTTTTGCAATTTACAAGTTCTGTGTTGAAACTCCTTGGGGCGAAAAGCTTTTAAAGTCTGACCCCTATGCATTCCACACCCAGACAAGACCTGACAACGCTTCTGTTGTTTACTCTTACAACAACCATATCTGGAGAGATGAACCTTGGTACATCAAGAAGGCTGAGAAACACCACTTCGAAAAGCCCCTTAACATCTACGAGGTTCACGCAGGCTCCTGGAGAAAGTATGCTGACGGCAACACTTTCTCTTATGCTAAATTGGCTGAAGAGCTTATCCCCTATGTTAAAGAAATGGGCTACACTCACATTGAGTTTATGCCTATGACAGAATATCCCTTCGACGGCTCTTGGGGTTATCAGGTAACAGGTTACTTTGCTCCTACTTCCCGTTATGGTTCACCTGACGACTTTATGGAGTTTGTTGACAAGTGCCACGAAGCAGAAATCGGCGTTATCATCGACTGGGTTCCTGCTCACTTCCCCAAGGATGCTCACGGTCTCGGCCGCTTTGACGGTATCCATTGCTATGAATACGAAGACAGCCGTAAAGGCGAGCATAAAGAATGGGGTACATACGTATTTGACTATGCAAGAAACGAGGTTGTAAGCTTCCTTATTTCTTCTGCAATGTTCTGGATTGATAAGTACCACATCGACGGTATCCGTGTTGATGCTGTTGCTTCTATGCTTTATCTTGACTACAACCGTAAGGACGGTGAGTGGGTTGCCAACTGCTTTGGCGGTAAAGAGCACCTTGAGGCTGTTGAGTTCTTAAAGAGACTTAACACAGCTGTTCACCTGCACCATCCCACAGTTATGATGATTGCTGAGGAAAGCACCAGCTGGCCTATGGTTACTCGCCCTGTTTATGACGGCGGCTTAGGCTTTGACTACAAGTGGAACATGGGCTGGATGAACGATATGCTTCATTACATGTCTCTTGATCCCCTCTGGAGACCTTTCCACCACGATAATCTTACTTTCAGCTTCCTTTATGCTTTCTCTGAGAAGTTCTTACTCCCCATCTCCCACGACGAGGTAGTTTACGGCAAGGGCTCTCTCATTAATAAAATGCCCGGCGACTACGATATGAAGTTCGCAGGCGTAAGAGTTTTCTACTCCTACATGATGGCTCACCCCGGCAAGAAGCTCACATTCATGGGCTCTGAAATCGGCCAGTTTGACGAGTGGCAGTGTGAAAACGAAATTCAGTGGGGCTTACTCCAGTATGAGAAACACCAGAAGCTTAACCACTTCTTTGCTGATATCAACAAGTTCTACAAAGAGAATGCTCCTATGCATACTGTTGACTTTAACTGGGAAGGCTTCAACTGGATTCACCATGATGACTACAACCAGTCTGTAATTGCGTTCCGCAGAATTGACACTGAGGGTAACGATATTGTTGTAATCTGTAACTTCCAGCCTATGTACCGCGAGAACTACAGCATCGGTGTTCCCCAGTATGGTGTATACTCCGAGGTATTCAACTCTGACGATGCTCAGTATGGCGGTAACGGTATCTCTAATGGTCAGGAGATTAAAACAGTTGATGTTCCCCTTCACGGTCTTGAGCAGTCCATTACTCTTAACCTGCCTCCTATGAGTGCAATTTATCTCAAGTGTACTCAGGTTATTGAGAAGCCCAAGAAAAAGGCTGCTAAGAAAACTGCAACCAAAAAGACCACAACTAAGAAGGCAACTACAAAGAAAACTGCTGACAAGGCAGAGGAAAAGAAGCCCGCAACAAAGAAAGCCGCAACAACAAAAAAGGCTGCTGAAAAGAAGGCAGACGAAAAGCCTGCTGAGAAAAAGCCCGCAGCAAAGAAAACTACAGCCAAAAAGGCTGAAACAACAAAAACTACAGCTAAGGCTAAGAAGGAAGCAGATTCCGACAAAAAGTAAGCCTCAGGAAATGTAAAATTAACGGGCGAAGTATAAAACCTTTATGCTTCGCCCTAATGTTTGAATTTTTAATTCAAATTTCAATGTAAGAAGGTGTAACTATGTATCCTAAGCAAGAGGTTGTGGCCATGCTGCTTGCAGGCGGTCAGGGCTCACGACTTGGTGTACTTACAAAAAAGCTTGCAAAGCCCGCCGTTCCCTTCGGCGGTAAGTACAGAATTATTGATTTTCCCCTTTCTAACTGTGCAAATTCAGGCATTGAGGCTGTGGGTGTTCTTACACAGTATCAGCCCTTGGTGCTTAATGAATATATCGGCAACGGTCAGCCTTGGGATTTGGACGGTATGCACTCAGGTGTTACCTGCCTCAGCCCTTATCAGGCGGTTGAAGGTGCAGAGTGGTACTCAGGCACCGCCAATGCCATTTACCAGAACATCGCCTACATAGACAGATATCATCCCGACTACGTAGTAATCCTTTCGGGCGACCATATTTACAAAATGGACTATTCTGAAATGATTGCTTACCACAAAGAAAAGGGCGCTGACTGCACTATTGCGGTTATTGATGTTTCTTTAGAGGAAGCAAGCCGCTTCGGTATTCTTAACACAAACCCCGACGGCTCTATTTACGAGTTTGACGAAAAGCCTGCACATCCCAAAAGTACAAACGCTTCTATGGGTATTTACGTATTTAACTGGGATAAGCTTAGAAAATATCTTATTGAGGACGAAGCAGACGCAAACTCTGACCATGACTTTGGTAAAAACGTGCTTCCCACAATGCTTAACGCAGGCGAAAAGATGTTTGCATATTCCTTTGAGGGCTACTGGAAGGATGTTGGTACCATCGACAGCCTCTGGGATGCCAATATGGATATTCTTAACCCTCACGTTTGCCTTGACCTCAAAAACGTTTACTCAAGAAACCCTATGATGCCTCCCCACTACCTTGGCGAAAATGCAGAAATTCAGAACTCTATGCTGGCTGACGGCTGTGACGTAGACGGCAAGCTTGAATTTTCTATTCTTTTCTCAGGTGTTACCGTTGGTAAAGGGGCAGAAATTAACTCATCTATTATTATGCCCGGTGCAGTTATTGAGGAAGGTGCCAAGGTGCTTTACTCAATCGTCGCAGAAAATGCACATATTGGCAAAAATGCAGTTGTTGGCGGATATCCTGAGGATTATCCCAACCGTGACGACTGGGGAGTTGCAGTTATCGGTGCCGGCGTTAATGTAGCTGATGGTGCAAAAGTTGAGCCCAAAGCTATGATAGAAAATGATGTGGAGGTGTAAGCTGTGTCTATTAACAAATTAGCAGGTATTATATTTGCCAATTTAGGCGACGAAAAGCTGCCTGAGCTTACATCCAAGAGAAGTTTGGGAAGCGTACCCTTTGGCGGAAAGTACCGACTTATTGACTTTGCTCTTTCAAATATGAGCAATTCAGGAATAAACAACGTTGGCATTATTGCAAAAAACAACTTCCACTCTCTTATGGACCATATAGGTTCAGGCAGAGCTTGGGATTTATCAAAACGCAGAAGCGGTGTTTCAATCCTTTCGCCTTATAACGGTTCATCCTTTGAAAATCGTATTATGGCGATGTATCAGCTTCACGGATATTTTGAACATCTTAAAGAAGAATACATTGTTATCGCTTCTTGCGAATGCATTCAGAATTTTGATTATCAGAAATTCTTCTTAAACCACCTTAAAAAGGGTGCTGATATTTCTATAGCTTATCAGAAAATGACTATTCCAGAGGGCGAAACCGCTCCTCTCGCCCTTAATATCAACGATGATGGCAAAATCACCGATATGCTTATTAAGTTTAACATCGGTGAAGAGTGCAATATGGCAGTAAGCTCGGTTATTATCAAGAAAGACCTGCTTATGAGCCTCGTTAAGAAGTGCGTAAGTGCAAACACACTTAACTTCAGGCAGAATATTCTGCAAGACAACGTGAATAAGCTTAATATGTATGGCTATGAAGTTACAGGCTACTGTGAGCATATTGCTTCAATAGCCGATTATTTCAAAATCAATATGAGCCTTATGTCTCAGGATGTAAGAAAAGAGCTTTTCAACCCCTTAAGACCTATTTACACAAAAGTAAGAGATGATATGCCCAGCCGTTACGGCTTAACAAGCAAGGTAACAGGTTCTCTTGTTGCTCAGGGCTGTAAGATTGACGGCGAAGTTGAGGGTTCTATTCTTTCAAAAGGTGTTACTATCGGCAAGGGTTCTGTTATTAAAAACTGCATTATTATGCAGGACACTAAAATCGGAGAAAACTGTAACTTAAGCTATGCAATTATTGACAAGGACGTTGTTATTCAGCCTAATCGTTCTTTAATGGGCTATGAAACTTATCCCATTTACATTGCAAAGCAGACTATTATTTAACCCAATACATTCAGGAAGGAATGATTTCATATGAAAATACTTTACTGTACCTCTGAGGCTAATCCCTTTGCAGGTTCCGGCGGACTTGCCGATGTTGCAGGCAGCCTTCCCCCCACCCTTTGCAGAAAGAGTCAGGACTGCAGAATTGTAATGCCCCTTTACGGTACAATCCCCTACGAGCTTAAATGCTCTATGAACTTTATCACAAACTTTACAGTTCCCGTTGCATGGCGTCATCAGTACTGCGGTCTTTTCTGGGCAAGACACAACGACTGCACATACTACTTCATTGACAACGAGTACTACTTCCAGAGAGATAAGCTTTACGGATTTTATGACGATGCTGAGAGATTTGCATTCTTCTCAAGAGCTGTTCTTGAAATGCTTCCTTACATCGACTTCCACCCCGACATTATCCACTCTAACGACTGGCAGACTGCCTTAATTCCCACTTACTACTACCTGTTCTACTCCAAGAATCCTTGGTATTACAACATCAAGAATATCTTCACAATCCACAACATCCAGTATCAGGGTATGTACGGCTGGGATGTTAACACAGAGTGTGTTGGTATTCCTGAGAGCGAGCAGAAAATCCTCGAGATGGACGGCAAACTCAATATGGTTAAGGGTGCTATTCAGACAGCTGTAAGAGTTACCACTGTTTCTCCCGAATACGCTATGGAGATTAAAGACCCTTGGTTCTCTCACGGTTTACATCATCCTCTTAACAATAATCACTACAAACTCTGCGGTATCTTAAACGGTATTGAGCCCAGAGATTGGGACCCTGCTACCGACTATCACCTTTACAGAAACTACACTATGGACGATATGAGCGGTAAAGGCGAGTGTAAGCGTGCACTTCAGGAAAGACTCGGTCTTGAGCAGAGATGGGACGTTCCCCTTGTTGCTATGGTTACACGTCTTGTTTCCCACAAGGGTCTTGATTTAGTTCGTGACAGCCTTGAGAACTTACTCAACACCGAGAATATGCAGTTTATTGTTCTTGGTACAGGCGATAAGGAGTATGAGGACTTCTTCAGAACAATGCAGTGGAAATATCCGGGCAGAGTTTGCTTCTGCAACGGCTTTATTCCTGAGCTTGCAAGAAAGTTCTACTCAGGTGCTGATATCTTCCTTATGCCCAGTAAGAGTGAGCCTTGCGGTCTTGCACAGATGATTGCACTTCGCTATGGTACAATTCCTGTTGTAAGAGAAGTTGGCGGTCTTAAGAACTCTGTATTCGACAGTGCGTCAGGCCACGGCAATGGCTTTACATTTGCTAACTACACAGCTGAGGATATGAGCCACGCTTTAAGACGTGCCCTTTGGGGTATTCAGGATGAGCACGGCTGGAAGAGCCTTATGTGGAGAGCAATGATGAGCAACAACTCTTGGGACAGAAGTGCCAACGACTACATCGTAGTTTACGAAGATACTCTCAACTGGGCCTAAGTGGGTTAGCCACCCGTTAACCACGGGGGGTAATTCCGCCTTTAGATAGGTTGATATAATGATTAACTTCGATTAACGGCGGAAATAAAACAACATAAACAATTATTAAGCACTTACGGTTTTTTATAAACTGTAAGTGCTTTTTGTTTTGATATTTTGCAACTTATGTATCCACTCAGGCAACTTACGCTCCTAAGTATTGCAAATAAAATTTATTTAAATATAATAATGACAGTAGCTACGAAAACACAGATTAGGGGTGTAAAACTTGGAGATAAAACTTATAGAAAACAAAAAGCTTACCGAGCCAAAAATCACCATAGAGTGCAGAGAAGCTGACGAGCAGATTCTTGACATAATCCATCTTATTAAAAGCAAGGACGCAAAAGGCAAAAAGATTGTGGGAATCAAAAAAGACGAAACCTACTGCCTAGAGCCTGACGAGATTCTTTATTTTGAATCGGTGGACAGAAAAACCTTTTGCTACACTGCAAAAGCGGAATATGAAACCGACTTGAAGCTTTATGAGCTTGAAAGCTTTCCTAAGGCGGATTTTATGCGAGTTTCTAAATCAACGGTTATTAATCTTAACCGAATCAAATCAATAAGACCTGACTTCGGCGGAAAAATACTTGCCACTATGGAAAACGGCGAAAAGGTAATTGTGTCAAGGCAGTACGCAAATGAATTTAAAGCTAAACTTGGTATTGGAGGTAATAAATAATGAAAAAGAAAATGAAGGAGTTTTTTGCTAAGATCCCCCAGTCAATTATGCTTGTTTTTGGTATTATGATTACAGTATTCTCTGTTACCAAATACATCAGCGGATTCAGAAGCGACATTTCAATATATATGATATTTCAGCTTTTAGGCATTGCGGTAGTTGCAGGAGCTTTGATGCTTGTTGCTTTCAGCGATATTTTTATCAAAAAGATGAATCGGATTTTAAGATGCATTATCTTTATGATTCCCCTGATGATAACAACTCTTGTATTTGCTTTAGCTTTCTCGTGGTTTCCCACAGGAAGTATTAAGTCCTGGGCAATTTTCCTCACTATATTCCTTGTGTGTTTTGCAGGTTGCTTTGTAATTTTCCTCATCATCAATTTTATCGAGAAACTTATCAGAGGAAAAAAATATACCGAAAAGCTTAAGGAATATCAAAACAAAAAACACAATTAATCCACATAAAAAAGCACTTACAGTTTTTAAGTTAGCTGTAAGTGCTTAATCTTTTTATGTTGTTTTAAACCTGCCGTTAATCAAAGTTAATTATTATATCAACCTATCCGTAGGCGAAACGCCCACCGTGGCTAGCGGTCGGAATCGCCCTGTGGGCGGCTGACCCACTTACCAGTGCTCGCCTAAAATGAAGTTTACGCCTTCTTCCTTAAGTTTGGTAAGGCGTAAGTTGTAGGCATCCATTGCTTCTTTTTCGAAAGCAACCTCGCCCTTAAAACCTGCTAAGGATAAAATATGCTTTGTAAGCTTGGGGTTAAGAGGTAAAACAGGACCTAAAACATAGGTTGCAAAGAAATTCTTATAGTGAACACCTTCAAACTTATCGTCAGGGTTGTTACCTATTCCACCCTTAACATTCATAAAAGGAGTTTTACATTCACTGTAAATATAAGCAAACTGAGAACGGCAACCAACAACCTCAATATCTTCAAAATCACCCAAGAACATTGAGTTGTGGCGGAAATACTCAGAGCTGCGTTTTGAATAAAATGGAAAAATACCAAGTGCATCCCACTTAGTATCGTCCTCTAAGATATATTCGCCGAAAAGCTCCATAGAATTGCCTGTGCAAAGAAAAACAACACCTGCCTCTATACATTCCTTAATTCTGTTAACGTAAGGTCTGAGGGCATTTATGGCGAAAAGCTGGCTTTTCTCGGTCATTGAGCCGAGGTAAATCATATCAACATCATTGTCTATAAAATAAGGCTTTGACTGCAAAGGAGTTTCGATAAACTCCGCATCCTTACAAGTTTTCTTAAGGTAAAGAGCGTTACCTGCATCACCGTAAACTGTTGAAAGCTCAGGGAAAAGAAGTTCTATTTTCATTTTGCCTCTCCCCTTTCCTTTTTGATACGCTCTGTAATCTCAGCGGTTACTTTGCGTGCTTCTGCAGATGTGTAGATATCGTAAACTATGTAGACGGTTTCTACATCGCTGATGTCTGCATAATTTAAAACATCAAGATGCTTGGGGATGCAGATAATCTTGCTTTCGTCAATACCTGCCAGAAGCATTCTCAGCTTATGGTCAAGGTATCTGTCGCCGCCCAGCACAATTTTTGTAACACTTTCGTCGTTTAAAAATTCATAGTCGGTATCATAAAACCAAGCAACGGTTTCGCTTTTCTTGGGATTCTCGAAAATTTCATCAAGCACCATTAAGAGAAGCTTTTGGGATTTATCCTTCTTAATATTCTCAAAAACAGTTGAAACCGCTGTGGGATTGTGAGTTTTTGCCAGCTTGCGGTGAATGTTAACACCGCACACAACCTCGCTGCCCTCTCTGGATGCAGGAGGCTTGATACTCTCAAGAGCTTTTGCAATATCCTCAGGCTTTTCGCCGATATCGCGTAAAATTGAAACCATAGCGGCGGTATTGTAAATATTATGAATTGCAGAGTTAGGAATTGGGTATGTGAATTTGCCTTCCTTCTCGCTTACAACCATTTCAGTTTCGTTGGCAGATTCCACAAGATACGCTCTTTCGGGATTTTTAAATCCGCATTTTGAACATTTATACTCGCCGATATTGCGGTAATTGCGGTAGGAATACTCAGGCTTTCCACCACATTTAAGGCAAACGGGATAATCATCAATCATTGTATCCAGCGGATTTGTACCAAGATATTTTGCACCAAAAGCCACACGGCGGTTTTTCTCACCGATAAGTGAGCTTACAGGGTCGTCACCGCACATAACAACAACACTTTCGGGCGAGCCTTCGGCGGCTCTTCTTAAGCGGTCTGCAATATATTCGGGGTTGCCGTTTCGAAGCATAGAGTCGCGTGAAACGTTATTTACAATAAGGTAAGTCGGCTTAAGGCGAGGCACATTTGTAGGAGAAATAAGCTCGTCAGCCTCAATGATTGCAACGTCCTTAATAGGTTTATTGAAGATGCTTACAGCATCCAGAAGACACCTTGCCTGACCTGCGTTGTGGTTTGCACCCCAGTCGTTGTAAGCAACTTTGTAGCCAAGCTTCTTTAGGGTTTCGGCAAGCATATTGGAAATTGTGGTTTTGCCATTGGTGCCTGTTACAACAATAGTAAGCTTAGGCTTTGCAACGCGAGCCAGAAAGTCCTCACAAATTCTTACAGAGACCATACCAGGGCGGTCGTCACGCTCTGCACGGAAAAGCTTCCATAAAAACAGAAAAGTTTTTCCGCCCCATAATCCAATCCAGAATTTAAGTTTGTTCATAATAATCTTCCTTACTTTTTAACCAAGTGAAGTTTTCTTAAAATCCCTTTAAGTGTGTTTTTATCCATAACATCGGTAATTGCACCGAAAAGGTATGCAAGTACGCCATAAACTGCCGCACCTGCAATGCCATAAACTGCAAGCTGAGGAACAAGCAATCCTCTTGTTGCGAGAGGCACAGGCCATACCATATGAAGTAAAACAATGACTGCCATCATTGCAATAATAGGCACAATGATTTTTGCGAGAATCTTAAATGCAGGAGTAAAACCAATCTTGTGCCTTTTATAAAACGCAACAAGGAGAAGCACACGGGTTACTATTTCGCCGAGGATACTTGCGGCAGTTGCACCAAGATATGCCTCAATACCAATGTAATCAAAAAGGTAAATAAACGGCAAGTCCATACAGGCATTTACTACAATACCCACAAGAGTGAAAATAACAACGTGCTTACCCATATCAATACTTTGCATTGACATACTTACAACGGCAACAATGGAAGAGATAACATTGAGGAAAATCGCCCAGGCAAGCATTATATGACCATACTCATAATAGCCGTAAAAGATTCTGTAAACAGGCTCTGAAAGCATAGAAATACCTACCGCCATAGGCAGCGCTACAACCAGAATTATTCCGATACCCTGATTAAGCTTAAATTTAACCTCGTCCATTTTGCCCTTAGCAAAGCTTTCAGCCATATGGGGCGCAATACTGTTGGTAAGTCCCATAGAAAGAGCTGACACTATCATACAGATTTTTGGAACCCAAGTTGAAGCCTGACTGGTAATCTGCTGAGTGTCATAGTCACTGTATCCAACCTCTTTAAGACCAACAAGCAAAAGCTTCATATCAACAATATTGTAAAGGCTGACGGAAACTGAAACAAGAACAATGGAAAGACAGTAAGTGAAAATCTTTTTAAGGATTTTCTTTGTGCTCTCGGCCTCTTCTTCCACCTCGCACTCAAAAAGTTCTTTGCTTTTACGAGATTTCAGAATAAGATAAATAAGAGCCGCACCTGCACCCACAGAAGCACCAAAAAGTGCCACACAAACGCCAATGGTGGTGCTGAGTTTAAAAACATAGATAACAAGCGAAGCACCTGCCAGAACAAATACAATACGGACAATCTGCTCAATAACCTGGCTGGTAGAAGAAGCAGTAAGGCATTTATGCCCCTGCAGATAACCTCTCTTCATGCTGAGAAAAGGCACAATCAACAAACAGACAGAAACGGTTCTGACAGCAACGGCAACTTCGTTTATAGTAACGAATTCTGTCATATCCTGAATAAAGAATTTTACCATAGGTTCGGCAAAAATCTGCAGAACCAAAAAAGCAAGAACAGACACCGCCACAACAATTTTTAGTCCGAGACGATACGCCTTTTCTTTGGTTTTATACATTCCTTTAGAGGCGTATTCGCTTATAACAATGCTGATTGCAATTGGAATACCCGAGGTGGAGATATCCAGAAAAAGCGCATAGATACTGAAAGCAAAGGAGTAAATAACACTTCCTCTGTTGTCTATAATCTCGTAAAAAGGAATGTTATAAAGAGCACCCAAAAGCTTGGTAATAACTATGGCTGCATAGGTTATTACGGCACCCTCCATAAAACTGTTTTTCTTAAGTTTACCTCTCAAATTTACATCTCCAGTCTTTATTCGTAAAAACATTAACATTCGTACTAATATAACAATAGTACTTTACTACTAAACCATTAAATATTCTACCATAACAAAATACTATTTTCAACAATAAAGAACAAAATCTGCACCACTAAAACAAGCAATATTGCAATACTGTGAAATACGTGTTAAAATTATATTAACACCTTATGTGGAGAGAAGAAATATGATAAAGCTCAGCATAATAATACCTGTTTATAACGTAGAAAAATACCTTGAAGAATGCCTTAACAGTATATTAAATCAGAATATCGATAAAAATAACGTTGAGGTTATTTGTATTGATGACGGCTCTACCGACAAAAGCGGAGAAGTCCTTGATACTTTTGCAAAAACTCATAGCAATATAAAGGTAATTCACAAAGAAAATGCGGGTGTATCTGCCGCAAGAAACACAGGTATTGATACCGCAAAAGGTAGATACATATGGTTTGTAGACTCGGACGATTTTATCTGCGACGGCTCACTCAAGCAAATTATTGATGCCATAGATAACTATAATCCCGAGTTTATTAAATTTTATTATAAACACGTAAAAGAAGATGTTTTGTATACAGATTATTGGAATAATTCTGCAAATAATGCCATACCTAAAGTTTGTAGCGGATACACCGCTATCACACACGTGTGTACTGTTATTTCTGCAAATATTATTAAAGATAACAACATCAAATTCCCCACAGATATGAAATACGGTGAGGATATCCTCTTTTCCTATTATGTTTTTATACATTCATCTGGTGTGTGCTGGATACAATTTAATAATTGCTTTTATTATTACAGAGACAGGGAGCACTCGGCTATGAACACACGAACAACCGAAATTTACACCCGTAGAACACGCGACCTGCTCTTAATGAGTAAAATTTACAAGGATGCTTACGATAACAGAATAACCGAAGTCCCCAAACTTCTGGAAAACACCAAAAGAAGGCAATATCAGGCGTTAATCGGTGCACTGACAATTTTACCGAGAAGCTCATATAACTTTAAAAAAACTATTCAAAGTTTAAGAGAAGAGGGGCTTTATCCCTTCCCATGGGTTTGGTGGCACGCAAAAACCAAACACACCCTAAAAGAAAAAATAATAGAAGGTTGTAAGTTATTCTTTAAATTTGAGACAGTTTACAGACTCTATTATCTGATTATGAGAAAATAATAAAACAAACCGCCGCTTTCACATTAGCGACGGTTTTGTTTCTTTATTTCTTCTGCAGAAAATCTGGTTTTGCATTTAGGACACTCAAGCATTTTGAAAATAATCTTAACATCCCCACTTAAATAGGTATCACCCAAGGAAAAATCATAATTCTTAGCCTCAGGAGAATTAGAGTTAACAATTTTTGATTCTTTTACAACCTTAAGTTTTTCACTGCACTTTGGGCAGTAGTGCTTTTTAAAAAAGAAAAAGGGATTAGAGTTAACATGTTTTACACCGGAAATCATAAAGTCACCTCTATAAATATATTAACACACTAGTCGAACCTTGTCAACATCAATAAAAATCAGGCAAGCCTATATCCCTCAGACTTGTTTTCGCAAACATAAAAAAACACCCTGACACAAAAGTGTCAGGATGTTTCTGGTGGAAGCGGTGGGAATCGAACCCACGTCCGAAAGTCGCTTGCCACGGCTTTCTACGGGTGTAGTTGCTGTATTAAAAGTCCCCTTTAGTACTCCCAACAACAGGATTACTATCGGGCAAGCCTCAGATTGATGACAAAGGCTGAGGCAAGCCTTTGTTCACCTTTACCGCTAATCGACGCCTTATCCTATGTCGCGGTGGTCATAGGTAAGACGAGCAGCATTAAGCTGCTAAGGCAACTTTATTGTTGTCGTTTATTTTTAAGTTTGCAGTTTTTAAAGCGTTACCTGCAACCGCTACCCGCTTACCGAGGGTTACAACCCCCGTCGAAGCCATTGCGCCCCCGTATATTGCAATGTCTTACGACATTGCAGTAATATATTTGCTTACGCAAATGTTATGGTGGCATGCTTACGCATGCAATTATAATTATATTATATATTAATATGCTGGTATTATTCAAAGAATTATCTTTGGTTTTCTTTAAGTGCTCTTTCTATGTCACGTTTTGCACTGCGTTTGGCGGCATCCTCACGCTTATCATAGAGCTTTTTACCCTTGCAAAGTCCTACCTCTACCTTTACTTTACTGCCTGAAAAATAGACAGAAAGGGGAATTAAAGTGTAGCTTTGCTGCTTTGTAAGTGAAAAGAGTTTTTCGATTTCACGCTTATGCATCAAAAGCTTTCTTACTCTTAAGGGGTCTTTGTTGTAAATATTACCCTGCTCATAAGGCGAAATGTGCATACCATTTACGAAAATTTCGCCGTCAACAATTGAGCACCAGCTGTCCTTTAGGTTCAGTGTACCCTTGCGGATAGACTTAACCTCAGTACCGAAAAGCTCAATACCAGCTTCGTACTTTTCCTCTACAAAATAGTCGTGGTAGGCTTTTTTATTCTGGGCAACAATTTTTACATTTGCCTTTGTCACATTTCACTCCTGCCTTCCAATGCTTTGGTAAGTGTTACACCGTCGGCATATTCAAGGTCACTGCCAACAGGAATACCAAAGGCAAGTCTTGTTACCTTAATTCCAAGGGCTTTGAGAAGTTTTGAAAGGTACATCCCTGTAGCTTCGCCCTCAACTGTTGAATTGGTGGCAATGATAACCTCAGAAATATCCTCGTTATTAACTCTTGCTAAAAGCTCTTTTATATAAAGCTCGTTGGGACCAATTCCGTTTAAAGGTGAAATTGCACCGTGAAGAACATGATAGGTACCCTTATACTCCCTTGTATTTTCAATGGCTATGGCATCTCGGGGAGTTTCAACAACGCAGATAACAGAATGGTCTCGGTTTGCACTTCTGCACACAGGGCATTCATCAGAATCAGAAAAATTACAGCATATTTTGCAGTATTTAATCTTCTCGTGAGCGTCCACAATAGCAGTTGCAAACTCCTCAGCCTCTGCCTTTGAAAGACCTAAAACGTGATAAGCAAGACGCTGGGCAGTTTTACTGCCGATACCTGGCAGAGATTCAAACTGCTCAATAAGCTTTGTTAAAGGTACTACGTTATATGCATCCATCAGAATAAACCGGGAATATTAAGGCCGCCAAGACCGCCTGAAATTGCACCTAACTTCTCTTCTTTTTCCTGAGAAGCAGCTCTTAAAGCCTCATTAACAGCTGCCATAACAAGGTCTGAGAGCATCTCAACATCTTCAGGGTCAACAACATCGGGAGAAATCTCGATTGACTTAACTTCCATTTTGCCTGTTGCAACAACTTTAACTGTGTTACCGCCTGCTGTTGCACTATATTCTTTAGCTTCCAGCTCTGCTGTGGTAGCCTCTAAGTCGCTCTGCATTTTCTGAGCCTGCTTTGCAAGGTGCTGAAGATTTGTTGCTCCGCCTGAGCCGTAGCCCTGAGGTAATCTTGCTTTCATATTTTATGTCTCCTTTAACTTTAGTTTTCTACAATTTCAATATTGCTGTCTTTAAGCTCAGCAATAAGTTCTTCTAAGGGGTCTTTTTCCTCTTCTTTTTTCTCAGTCCTTTTATAAGGGCCTAAGATATACCGCTTGCCTGTAATTTCCTGCACAGCGTTTCTCAGATTCTCACGTTGGTCTGACTTTTGCAAAAGCTTGAAGGGAATATCAGTTTTTGCGTCAATAAGAAGGTAATCACCGCTGGCATAGGCTGTTGTGCCCTCAAAAGATGAGGCGATTACTCTTGAATACTGCTTTAAATTATCCACAACCTCAGGCCAGCTCTTTAAGGGCTTTGCATCCCTCATAATAGCTTCCATATCCACAGGCTCACGCTTTATAGGCTGAGCAGGTTTTGAAGGCTGAGAAACCTTGACATCAGGTTTTTGCTCCTCCCTTACTGCCTCAACAGGTTTTGGAGTGGATAGAGGTGTGATTTTTGCCTCTTTCGCTGGAATATCTGCAGGCTTTATTTCTTCTTCGGAAATTTCAGCTTTTGCTTTTACAGGATTTTCAACCTTTGCTTCTGCATACACAGGCTGGGGATTTGAACCTAAAAGCTTTACTGTTTTTTCCAAGGCTGATATACGTGATAAAAGTGCTTCGGTGGATGAATCAAG
The DNA here is from genome assembly GCA_017456845.1 of Ruminococcus sp. GTDB lineage: Bacteria > Bacillota > Clostridia > Oscillospirales > Acutalibacteraceae > Ruminococcoides. Next base: position 17,864 of record JAFTIP010000031.1, on the reverse strand, counting down.
CTCAGGAGAACTTAATTTAACAAGGGCTATTTCAAGCTCGGTACGATTATCGTTACCCTTACCCATTCTTTCAAATGCTTTTGCCAGAACATCCATAGCGTAAACAATATCAGCAAGAGAAAGCATCTGAGCCTGGTCGAAGGCTACTTCATATTCACTATCTGAAAGAACAACCAATTCCCTTGGATTCCTCACAGATTTAATCATCATAAGTGAACGGAAATGGTTAATAATCTCATCGCAAAGACGCATCATATCCTTACTCTCAGAATGAAGTTTGTTGAGAGTAGAAAGAGCACGTTCGGTGTTTTTATTAACGCAGGAGCTAACGATATCAAGTAAGCTTTCCTTGCCAGCTAAACCTGCCGCACGGCGAACCACATCAGCATCAACATTCTGAGAAATACCTATGCATCTGTCTAAAAGCGAAAGTGCGTCACGCATTGCACCATCCGAGATAACTGCAATCAGCAGGGCAGCTTCATCAGTTACTGCGGCGTTTTCAAGGTCACAGACATACTTAATACGCTCTGCCACAGCCTGAGGTTTAATGCGGTGGAAGTCAAAACGCTGACATCTGGACATAATAGTGGCAGGTAACTTATGAACTTCAGTAGTTGCTAAGATAAAAATAACGTGAGCAGGTGGTTCTTCAAGAGTTTTTAAGAGGGCATTGAAAGCTTCGTTGGTGAGCATATGCACCTCGTCAATAATGAAAACCCTGTATGAACCTCGCTCAGGAGTATAAGAAACCTTCTCGATAACATCCCTTATATCATCAAGTCGACGGTTAGATGCGGCATCCATTTCGATAACGTCGAAAATTTCGCCATTCTCTATTCCCTTACAGATTTCGCACTCGCAGCAAGGGTCGCCATTAACAGGGTTAAGGCAGTTAACAGCCTTACTGAGGATTTTTGCGCAGGTGGTTTTGCCTGTACCACGGGTACCTGTAAAAAGATAAGCGTGATTTACCCTGCCGCTTTTAAGCTCGTTTTTAAGGGTTACCGTTACCTGAGGCTGACCAACAACATCGTCGAAAACCTTAGGTCGGTACTTTCTGTATAAAACTCTGTAAGTAGACAAAACTCCACCGCCTTTCGTACTTTCTGATATAAAAAATGCAAGCCTGAGAATCATTTACATAAGTGAACGACAGACTTACTGTATCGCAACAAGAGAACTGCTTAATGCTGCTCGGTTCCCCGCCTGACATGGTTCACAGACCTTGATCGTACAGGGCCTGCCGCTCGCTTATATAAACGAAAGCAAAGAGCTTGCATTTATGCGGATTTGATATATTGCGTTTCAAATCTTAGTTATTATACCACATCGCAAACACAAAAGCAATAGGATTTTTAAGGAGAATTTGTAAAAGAATTAAATTTTATTATAGGATTTTGGGCTTATGTGTGCTATAATTATTAAATAAATTATTTTCGGAGTAAATTATGAGGGAAATATCAACTAATAGAATTACCGAAACCATAAAAAGACTTTGCATTGAGGCAAATTGCAAGTTGCCAATTGATATGAAGACTTGCATAGAAAAAAGCCGTGAGGCTGAAACCTTTCCTACTGCTCAGGGAATACTTGATAAAATCATAGAGAATTATAACATTGCAGAAAAGGAAACCAAGCCAATTTGTCAGGACACAGGTGCTGCCTGTATTTTTGTTAACATCGGTCAGGATGTACATATTAACGGCAATCTTACCGAGGCTATCAACGAAGGCGTGCGTCAGGGATACCGCGACGGCTTTTTAAGAAAAAGCATTGTCAGCGACCCTTTGGAAAGGGTTAACACAAACGATAACACCCCTGCAATGATTTACTATGATATTGTTGAGGGCGACAAAATTGAGATTACTCTCGCCCCAAAAGGCTTTGGCAGTGAGAATATGAGCAGAATTAAAATGCTCAAGCCTTCTGACGGAGTAAAAGGCGTTATTGACTTTGTGGTAGAAACTGTAGAAAAAGCAGGTTCAAACCCTTGCCCACCCATTGTTGTGGGCGTAGGCATTGGCGGCACCTTTGATAAATGTGCATACCTTGCCAAGAAAGCTTTGCTCCGAGATGCTGACAGCGCAAACCCCATTCCCTATTATGCAGAGCTTGAGGATACTTTACTCACAAAAATCAATGCTTTGGGAATTGGTCCGCAAGGCTTTGGCGGTAAAACCACCGCTTTAGCAGTTAACATTGAAACCATGCCAACCCATATTGCAGGTTTACCTGTGGCAGTTAACATCAACTGCCACGTAACCCGCCATGTTAAGGAGGTAATCTGAAATGGAAATCAAAATTGAATTACCTCTTACTCAGGATAAAGTCAAAGCCCTTAAAGCCGGCGACAGTTGCTTACTCTCAGGTGTTATGTTTACAGGCAGAGACGCCGCACACAAAAGGCTTTTTGAACTTATTAAAGAAGGCAAAGAACTGCCCGTTAATATTAAAAACAGTACCTTCTATTTTGTGGGACCTACCCCTAAAAGGGAGGGCGAAGCAATCGGCTCGGCAGGGCCTACCACATCTTACAGAATGGACGCCTACAGTCCGTCTCTTATTGCCTTAGGACAAACAGGAATGATAGGCAAAGGCACAAGAAGTGATGAAGTAATTAAAGCTATGAAAGCCTATGGTGCCGTTTACTTTGGTGCTATCGGCGGTTGCGGTGCACTTCTTTCAAAATGCATTAAAAAATGTGAGGTTGTTGCCTACGAAGATTTAGGCACAGAGGCGATTCACAGATTAGAGGTCGAAGATTTCCCTGTTGTGGTGGTAATCGACAGTGAAGGAAACAACCTGTACAAAACAGGCAGAGAGGCATATTTAGAAAGCCTTGGGGAGGAAAAATAAATGGACTATAGAAAAGAATCTTTAAGACTACACGGTGAGTGGAAAGGTAAAATAGAAGTTAAGGCAACTGTACCTGTTACAAACAAAGAGGAATTGTCGCTGGCATATACTCCCGGTGTGGCTGAACCTTGCCTTGAGATACAGAAGGATGTAAGCAAAAGCTACGAGCTGACCCGCCGCCACAATCTTTGTGCTGTTATTACTGACGGCAGTGCTGTTTTAGGCCTTGGCAACATCGGCCCTGAGGCAGGTATGCCTGTTATGGAGGGCAAGTGTGCATTGTTCAAGGCTTTTGGTGATGTTGACGCCTTTCCCCTTTGTGTTAAAAGTCAGGAGGTTGACGAATTTGTAAGGGCAGTTGAGCTTATTGCACCTTCCTTCGGAGGAATTAACCTTGAGGATATTTCCGCACCAAGATGCTTTGAAATCGAGCGTAAACTCAAAGAAAAATGCGACATTCCAATTTTCCACGACGACCAGCACGGCACCGCTGTAGTTATTCTGGCAGGTCTTCTCAACGCACTTAAGGTTGTTAACAAGAAAAAGGAAAATGTTAAAATAGTAACAGTTGGTGCAGGTGCCGCAGGCATTGCCATTGTTAAGCTCCTACTGGCAGTTGGATTTAAAAACATTACAATGTGCGGCAGGCAGGGTGCACTTTACAAAGGCTGTGAGGGTATGAACTGGGCACAGGCTGAAATGGCTGAGCTTACAAACCCTGAGCAAACAGGCGGCACACTCGCCGAAAAACTTAAGGGAGCTGACGTTTTCATCGGCACTTCCGCCCCTGGTATTGTAACAAAAGAAATGGTAGAGACTATGAACAAGGACGCCATCATATTTGCCTGTGCAAATCCCACTCCCGAAATTTTCCCCGATGAGGCAAAAGCAGGCGGAGCCAAGGTTATCTCTACAGGACGCTCAGATTATCCTAATCAGATCAACAACGTACTGGCTTTCCCCGGTATTTTCCGAGGTGCCTTTGATGTAAGAGCTTCTGACATCAACGAAGAAATGAAACTGGCGGCAGCATATGCTCTGGCAGATCTGGTGCCTGAAGATGAGCTTTCTGACGAACACATTATGCCCGCGGCATTTGATGAAAGAGTAGGCAAAGCCGTGGCAAAAGCAGTAGCTGAAGCCGCAAGAAAATCAGGTGTTGCAAGAATTTAAGATATAAAAAACTCGGTTGAGATTAATCTCTCAACCGAGTTTTTTTGAGTATTAAGCAAGGTTTCACCACCTGCCACAGGCAAGCTATCTGAAATTTCTTAATCACTTTTCAGCCCGTAAATACAAACAGTAATTATTCTTGAAACTTCTTCTAAAGTTTTATCGCAATCATTTTTCAGCCATTCAGCAATAATTGCATTAATTCCATTAAGGTAATACATCATCACATATTGCCGATCGCTTTCCGGGTAATCGAATCTGCATAGAATGGGATTAAATATACCTTCATACATTCGCTTATACACATCATCGAAACCAAATGTTTTGTTATTAGTCAGTACAGTTGCAAAAATCTCCCTGTGGTCTTTAATATACGATAAATAAGGTGACATATATTTGTCGCAAATAAATACCAGTTCATCAAGCTCGCATTCCAACAACCTGTGTGCAACCGCCTGATTTTCCAAAGAAAAATATGTTAAAAAATCATTCAGCAAATACCTTGCCGTTTCGTCAAGCAAGTCACCAATAGTTTCGTAATGCAGATAAAAAGTTGAACGGTTAACCCCTGCAGTTTTGCATATGTCGCTTACAGTAATATAATCAAAGGACTTCTTTTTGAGCAAAGCAATAATAGCAAGGTCCATTTTTATGGCAGTATTAAAATACTTGCTTTCTGATTTGTTCATTTTATTGCTCCTTGTCAGCTAATTTATTCGTCGGCAATTTCCCGTGCAAGCTGAACAATCTCAAATGCATATTTGGATTTGCCTTTTTCAAGCATTTTTTTATAAACAGGATAATTAACTCCGCAACCTATAAGACCGATAATACCTACAATGACGCCAAGTATAACACCCCACATACCGTTACCGATAACCTGCATTGCAAGGCACATTCCTGTACCGAAAACAAGGGCTGAAACTACGCCACAAGTGTAAGTGAAAATCGTTGCAGGAAGCTTAGCCTTATTGTCAAGCTTCTTGAGTGCAACAATTTTTGAGCTTTCTTTAGGTGCATATTCCTTTGCAATTGATTCTGCTAATATTTTGTCTGTGTTCATTCTTATTATCTCCTTTTCATTTTGTTACCTATATTATAAAAACAAAACGGAATCAACTGAACAACACAGAGCGTAAATTTTGTTGATTTAAAAGTAAAAAACAAAAAGCCCGAGTAATAAACCCGAGCTTTAAAGCTAAAATTCGATTATCTGTTGTTGATGATTTTTGTGAGCTCAACGGGGTCAACGATTTTGCCGTCCTTGTAAACTCTCATATTACCGGAAGCGATTTCGTCAATAAGGATAACCTCGTCGTTGTTGTAGCCAAACTCAAACTTGATATCCCAAAGGTCTAAGCCGAGAGTCTTAAGGTCGTCAGCAACGATCTTTGTAATAGCAAGAGTCTGCGCCTTCATGCTCTCGAACATCTCGGGAGTCATAACGCCAAGAGCTGCAAGACCTTCACCTGTAACGAGGGGATCACCTAAAGCGTCGTTTTTGAATGTGCACTCAACATAGCCGCCCTCAAGAACTGTGCCGTCCTCGATGTACTCGCCATAACGACGGATAAAGCTGCCTGTTGCAACTAAACGGCAGATAACCTCTAAGCCGTGACCGAAAACTGTAGCAGGAAGAACTTCCATAGTTGCATCCTCAAGGTTAGCAGAAACGTAATGAGTTTTGATGCCAGCCTCTTTTAAAAGCTCGAAGTAGTGAACGGATGTTTCAAGGTTTGCCTTGCCGATACCGTCAATTGTAAGACCTACAGCATTCTCACCGGGATCAAAAACGCCATCTTTGCCTGTGCAGTCGTCCTTGAACTTAAGCATTACGTTGCCGTTTTCAAGTGAGTAAACATCTTTTGTTTTGCCCTGATAAACTAATTTCATTGGAAGCACTCCTTTAGTAAATTAAAATACTTTAATATTTTATCACACTTTTTTCTATTTGTATAGATAAAATTTGATGATTGATTTTCTTTTTTTCGTTTTTTCTTTTATATAATCCTTACAAAAAAACGGATTATTTTTCTCTGAGAAAATTATAATCAAAGTATTTTTTCCATTGTAGTTTTCTGAACTTTTAGCCCCATAGCCTCGTAAAACTTAATCGCCGTGTCATTACCTTCCCAAACGTTAAGAGTTATGTTGTAACAATTCTCAGTTTTGGCAAAGTCCGAGGCAAAACCGTAAAGCGACTTAGCTATGCCCTTACCTCTTGCGTTTTCATCAACACAAATATCGTCGATATAAAGGGTCTTAACATCAGTTAGTACGTTATCCTTTGAATACTGAATAAACTTGCAAAAGCAATGCCCGAGCACCCGCTCATTTTCATCTACGGCCACAAATACCGGTGTAAGAGGATTTGTTACAATATAATAAAGCTCTTCTTCAGTATACTTTGTGGTGTTTGCCTTAAATATATCAGGGCGTATCTCTGCATGGACAGAAAGCACCTGACTAAGCAAATTCATTAATCCATATATATCTTTTCTTTCTGCTTTACGTATTACCATTACAATCACCTCGCTGAATTTAAGGATATTATAACTCCTGTACACATAAGGGTCAATCCGAAATTATGAATACATTATTAACAATAAAAATGTTTTTTTACGTTTTAAAGTGAGTAAAACAGTCAAAATAGGGTTAATTTCATTGACCCAATATAAATATAATGGTATACTTTTGTTAAAATTAAATGAGAGGTATGAGTTTATGAAAAAACTATTAGCTTTACTTATGGTAGCACTTATGGCAGTTTCTCTTGCCGCTTGTGTTCCTACACCCGGTGACATTAACGACATCGTTAACAACGCACTCAACGATCTGGAAAACGACATCGACTCTGACACCGACCTTGACATCAACATTGGCGATGATGATAACGACGTTATTGTTGACATTGAAGATAACAACACTGACGAAACATCAGCTGTTAGCTTTAACGGCAATATCACAGAGAAGGTTGTTTATAACAACAACGGCATAAAAGTAACTGTTGATGAAATTTATTACAAAGAATTCTACGGACCTACACTTTCTATGCTTGTTGAAAATGAATCAGACAAAGACGTAACAGTAAGCGTTGAAAAATTATGTATAAACAACATTGTTTTTAACTCCTACTTTTACGCAGAGGTTAACTCAGGCAAAAAGGTTTTTGAAGATATGTACTTCTATGATAGCGATCTTACCGAGTGTGGCATAGAAAGCCTTGGCACAATTGAGTTCAGCTTCCACATTTACGAGTCAGACTCCTACGACACCATTGAAAGAACAGATATGATTAAGCTCGTAATGGACGAAAACGTTGCTACAGCGCCAGCACCTAAGGGCGACAAGCTTTACAGCAAAAACGGTGTTACAGTTTACACCGAGGAGTGCACAAAAGAAGATGATGATTACTATAATTACGTAACACGTTTATTTGTAATTAACGAGACTAAAGAAGATATTTCTGTAAGCTTAGAGGATGTTTCAGTAAACGGATTTATGCTTGACCCCTACTGCTCTGTATCTGTTCCTGCAGGTAAAATGGGCTACACAAACGTTTACTTCTACGAAGATAATCTTGCTGAAAACAAGATTAAGGAAATTGAAGAAGTTGAATTCAGCCTTAAGATTTACAACAGCGAGAGTTACGACACAATTGACGAAAGCGACGCATTTACTCTTAAAATTAAATAAGCAGTATTTAGGAGTCGGGATAAAATTTCCCGACTCTATTTTTTTGCAAAAGAAAAGTCTGAGTGACGAAAACGTTACTCAGACTTTTATGTTATTAAGGATTCGATTAAATTTCGTGGCAAACAGCCTTGAGACCCTCAGGAAGCTCACTCTCGGCAGCAGAAATAAGAAGTGTGAACTTTGTCTCACTTGCTTCTGCAAGCTTATTAAGCTTAATTACGAACTCCTCTAAGCCTTCTACAGCCTCGGGGCAGATTTTGAAAGTAGAGTCAACAAGAATGTCGGAAACGTCAAAGTTACCTGCACAGATGCCGCTGAGGAAGCCGAACATCATATCGTAACCGGAAATTTCATAAGCGTCGGTATCAATAAGGCGAGCCTTATGAGTAATATCATATGTAAGCTTAGCACCCTTCTCAAGAACTACAACGTTACCTGTGGAAGCTGCTGCTGTTTCGTTAGCAAGTGCAATAAGCTTTTTGGTTTTGCCTGTACCTTTTTTGCCGATAATAAGTGTTACCATAGTAATTCCTCCAATTTTTATCTGAGTCTTGCTTCCAACTCTGCCTTCTGCTCCTCGTATCCGGGTTTGCCTAAAAGTGCAAACATATTCTTTTTGTAGCTTTCTACACCGGGCTGGTTAAAGGGATTTACACCGAGAATATAACCTGAAATTGCACAAGCCTTCTCGAAGAAGTAAATAAGATAACCTAACTCTGCTTCGGTCATAGAGTCTACGTTAAGAATGATGTTGGGAACGCCGCCATCATTGTGAGCAAGCACTGTGCCCTCGAAGGCACGCTTGTTTACATAATCCATGGTTTTGCCTGAAAGGAAGTTGAGTCCGTCAACGTTATCTTCATCAAAACCGATGGTAATTTCCTTTTTGCATTTGTTAAACTGAACAACAGTCTCGAAAAGGTTGCGTCTGCCGTCCTGAATATACTGACCCATAGAGTGAAGGTCTGTAGAGAAAACAACGCTTGCAGGGAAAATACCCTTCTGGTCCTTACCCTCGCTCTCGCCGTAAAGCTGCTTGAACCACTCGTTCATCATAGTAAAGCCGGGCTCGTAAGCAACTAAAACCTCTGTAGTCATACCTTTGCGGTAAAGAAGGTTACGGATTGCGGCGTACTTGTAGCAGTCGTTTGTGAACATATCAGGGTTATCAAACTCATCCTGAGCTTTTTTAGCACCCTGCATAAGTGCGTCAATATCACAACCTGCAACAGCAATGGGAAGAAGACCAACAGCTGTAAGAACAGAATATCTGCCGCCTACGTCATCAGGAACTACAAAAGTCTCGTAACCTTCACGGTCAGCGAGCTGCTTTAATGTGCCGCGAGCCTTGTCGGTTGTGCAGTAGATACGCTCTCTTGCACCTTCCTTGCCGTACTTTTTCTCTAAAAGCTCTCTGAATACTCTGAAAGCAATAGCAGGCTCAGTAGTTGTGCCTGACTTAGAAATCATATTTATAGAAATGTCCTTGCCCTCGCAAAGCTCTAAAAGCTCAGCTAAAGCTGTGGAGCTGATGGAATTACCTGCATAATAAATCTGAGGTGTATCCTTACAAAGAGCGTTGTAGTTAGGAGATTTGAGGAACTCAATAGCTGCTCTTGCTCCTAAGTATGAGCCGCCGATACCGATAACAATGAAAATTTCGGTGTCGCTCTGGATTTTTTTAGCGGCTTTTTTAATACGGTCAAACTCGTCTTTGTCATAGTCGGTAGGCAATGTAAGCCAGCCGATAAAATCGTTGCCGAGTCCTGTGCCGCTGTGCAGTACTTCGTGTGCAGACTTAACCTGAGCAGCAATGCCCTGATATTCATCTTCACCGATGAAAGCCTGAATGTGCTTGTCATTAACCTGCGTAGGCATAGTAAACTCCCCCTTGGAAAATTTTTGGATGCTATCACCCATAGTTTATTGAGGGTATTATACTATATTTTGTGGCATATTGCAAGGTGTATTTGGTTATTTTGCAAAATTTTTACCAAATTTTCTTAAAAAGAAAATAATTTACACATAAGAAAGGCAAATACTGACTTAAAAGTTATTTTTTCTACGTTTTCAGTAGTTGTAATATCAAACTCATCCACCGTAGAACCATCGTAAACAAAGGATACTTTACCAACCTTTGCACCTGCTGTAACGGGGGCTTCAAGTACTTCTGCAATATCAATTTTACTTTCTATCTCTGCATTACCGCTTTTGGGAAGAAGTGCCTGCTGGCTGATATCGCAGGTAACCCCCACCAAGGGCTTCATTCCTGATTTCACCTTAACAGGTGTTAAAGCTCCGCCTGAAAGCGTAAGTTCTTTGACCATAAAGTTAGCAAAGCCATAATCCAGAAGCTTTGCACAATCCGAAAAACGATTTGTACCTGTATCGCAACCAAGAACAACCGCAACCAAGGACATACCATCACGCTCAGCTGTAGCCGACATACAGCTGCCTGCTTGTGAGGTTGTGCCCGTTTTAAGTCCTGTAATTCCTGAATAGGATTTCAGCAGCTTATTGGTGTTTACTATCTGGGTTTCTCCCCCACGCAAGGTGTCCATCCAGATTGAGCTGTAGTCAAATATTTTCTCGTGAGTTATAAGCTCGGCTGACATCAACGCTACGTCGTAAGATGAGGTAAGATGACCCTCCTCGTCAAGACCGTTGCAATTTTTGAAAACAGTATCGTTCATTCCCAAAGCCTTGGCTTTTTCGTTCATTTTATTTACGAACTCCTCCTCAGTGCCACAGATTGCCTCGGCAAGAGCTACAGCAGCATCGTTGGCAGAAGCTACCACCACAGCCTTTATCATATGGTCAACAGTCATCTGCTCGCCTTCTTCAAGCCAGATATCCGAGCCACCCATAGACGCGGCGTGGGCAGAGGTGGTAATAAGGTCAGTATAGTCCAGTTTGCCGCTTTCAATAGCCTCGAAAACGAGTATAAGGGTCATAACCTTGGTAATAGAGGCACAAGCCCTTACGTCATGGGAATTTTTCTCAAAAAGGATTTTCTTGGTTGACGGCTCAATTAAAACCGCCGACGGTGCGGTAATCTCGTCTTCACCCAAGGCAGAAGCTGTGCAGATGCTAAAGGATAAAGCTATAATAAACACCAGAAGCATTGCCAAAATTCTCTTTTTAAACATAAAAACACCTCTTTCATATACACATAAATATGAAAGAGGTGAAGTTATTATTCTTTTAATCTATAAGGCACACCGCGTGAGCCGCCATACCTAATCCCTCGCCTGAAAAGCCCAAGCCTTCCTCGGTGGTGGCTTTTATGTTTACCGCATCAACATCTACACCGCAGGCACCTGCTATATTTTCGCACATTTTGTCTATAAAGGGTCTGAGCTTCGGCTTCTGGGCGATAATTGTTGCATCTATATTGACTATCTTATATCCCTTATTGCTAACCACCTTTACTGCTGTACGCAAAAGCTCTACGCTGTCGGCATCTTTAAAAGACATGTCGGTGTCAGGAAACAGCAGACCTATATCCCCCATTTTTGCCGCACCTAAAATGGCGTCCGATATAGCGTGGCACAAAACGTCGGCGTCGGAGTGGCCGTCTAAACCCAAGGTGTATTCAATCTCAACTCCGCCTAAAATCAGGCGTCTGCCTTCTTTAAGTCTATGCACGTCATAGCCGTGGCCTATTCTCATACTTCATGCTCCTTACGTTTTTTCAGAATGCTTTCTGCCATTGGAATATCCGCCTGAGTGGTAAGCTTTATATTAGGGTGGTCGCCTACCACAATTTTAGGATACACGCCCATTTCTTCAAGCATAGCACAATCATCTGTAAACCCTTTTCCCTTGGCATTTTCAAGTGCTTTAAGATATATTTCACGCTCAAACACCTGAGGAGTCTGAACCGCCATTAAGCTTGTGCGGTCAGGGGTTGAGGCAATCACACCGTTTTTATCCACAATCTTGATTGTATCGGTAACAGGTGAGCCTAAAGTAGCGGCACCGCATAAAATTGCTTCAGAAACCACCTTGTTGATATCGTGTGCTGTAATGAGCGCCCTGGCTCCGTCATGGATTGCAAAATGAGTAGCACATTCACTTGCGGCTAAAACGCCGTTTTTAACGCTTTCGCTACGCTCGCTGCCACCTACAGTAAAGGCTTTTACTTTGGTAAAGCCATATTTTGTCACAAGCTCTTTTAGCTCATCCATATCTACCTTACGGCATACGATAATTACTTCGTCAATAACCGAAGCTTTCTCAAAAGCCTTGAGGGTGTAACTTATGGTAGGCTCACCTAAAAGAGGAATAAGCTGTTTGCTTATATAACAGGACATTCGGGTCGAGTTGCCGGCAGCAACAATTACCGCACTTACAAAGGGCTTTTCGCTCACAAAATCATCTCCCGCAAATTACAAAAAATCTATAAAGGGAATATCATAAATATTGCCTTTTAAAAGGGCGGCAATCAAATCGACGCCCCAGATAATAAGACAAGCAACAACTATGAATAGGATAATCCACAAAATCTGAAAAGACTTACGTTTGGTGCCGGTTGCTTCTTCAAAACGCTGTTCATATGTCTGACCATTTGTTGAAATCTGGGTGTTTTCATCAACGTCTGTTTTTTCCTCAGGGTCAGCCAAACCTAACCCCACGCACACCTCAAAGGCTTCATTATAAAACTCAAAAGGCACAAGAAGAGAAAAGTCGGTCTCACGATTAACCTTAGGGTTATACTGAGTATAAATATCCATTTCAGGATTAAAGAACTCAAAGGGTATACCCTTTTCTTTCAAGGCAGGCTCTGCAATGGCCCTGAGACTGCCTTTAACCTCAACCACCCTAACACTTGACTGAGGCTTAAGGTCGCTAAGCTTATTGCTGCCACAGGTGCAGGTTTCGTTATCTGTTACTATTCTATAGCATTTTTCACAGTATTTCATTTTAAACATCTCCCGAGAAGATTTATATGTATTTAGTATACCACAAGGTACAGCATTTTGCAACAACGGCAAAGCCGACAGTTTTTACTTCTGTCGGCTTTATAATAATCTCAGATTCACTTTATTACAGGCTGAAGCTGAGTTTTTTTCAACGCTTTTTCCAAAGCTTCAGGAATCATTTGAAAGTCAGCTACTAAGGAATTTGGCTTTTTCACAGGGTCATCCTGAGAAAAAGGCACAAAGAAAATGTTCTTTGTATTCATAAGCTTTCCTATATTCTGAGCACTTGCACCCAGACCATCGTTAGTGGCAATACTTAAAACCACAGGGCGGTTAATCCTGAGGTGAGATTTTGCCGCCATTGTAACAGGAGTATCGGTGATGCCTGAAGAAAGTTTACCTAAAGTATTACCTGTGCAAGGTGCAATCAAAAGAACATCGCACATTTCTTTGGGACCAATAGGCTCTGCTCCGCAAATGGTGTGGATAATCTGATTTTCTGTAATTTTTTCAACGCTGTTTATAATATCTGAAGATTTTCCAAATCTTGTGTCGGTTGAGTATGCGTTAAAGGACATTATAGGCAAAATATTATAGCCTAACGCCTTTAAGATTTTCATTTGCTCCATCGCCTTGCTAAAAGTACAAAACGAACCGCACATTGCAAAACCGACTGTTTTTCCTGTCACCTTTGTTCCTCCTCGAGTATGGTATATATGGTGTCCTTTATAATTTCGCCTGCGGTTTTTGGAGATGCTTTACCGGGCAGAGATAAGGCGTGGATATAGTCAATTTCCAAACGGTCGGCGGCTTCAAAATCCACACTTCCGGGCATTGATGCAAGGTCGATAAGCACGGCGTCATTAGCAATTTTAGCCAGAAGCTCAGGGCGAAAAATAAGAGCAGGAACCGTACTGAAAATAACATCGAACCCTTGCTCATTATATAGCTCATCTGTCCTTACCGCCTTTGCTCCCCACATACGGATAGCAGCTAAGTCCTCGCTTTTTCGGGCACTTACCGTAAGCTCAGGGCTAAAACCTGACAAAAGTCTTGTAAGAGCTTTACCTATTCTGCCAAAACCGCACACAAGAATTCTTGCACCGTTAAGAGTACCCTCAAATCTTTCCATAGCTATTTTAACAGCACCTTCTGCTGTAACGTATGCATTTGAAAGAACAAAATCCTCACGAGCATAATAATCGCTTAAAAGCGAAGAATTTAGTGAAGGTTCGCTTAGAAGCACTTTATCTTTCATAGAGCAAAATACACGCTTGCCCGAAATAAACGGTGAAAGCTCCTTAAGACTTAAGGATTTGTCTGAAAAATATGCAGGAATATTTCCGTCTTTATCAACACTTGGCAAAGGTAAAATTATTACCTCTGCACTCTGAGCGGCTTTAAAGGCATCCATCAGCCTGACTCCGTGCATAGAAATCACCTTATCAAAACCGCCTAAAACAACCTCAAAGCCGTCATTTGCCAACGACCTTGCACAGTAAAGCTGCCGCTTGTCGCCGCCTATAATCGCAAAAGTTTTATATCCTATATTCATAAAAAACACCACTTTTAATTAAGTCTGCTCTCAGCGGTATATTATGCCGTAACTTATACTTTTGACACTTATGTATAAATTAAAAAGCCTTTTCCTCATTAGAAGGAAAAGGCTTTTTGAGTAGTAACGCTTAACCGTTACAACAGTTTTTCTTTACAAAGCTGCGGCAGTCGGCACACTGCTTGTCTGTAGGGTTAGGCTCGTGAGTACCTACAACGATTTTATCAAGCACGCAATAGCCCTGCTGGTTGTTGTTGTGCTTGCAGGAAAATACTGAGCACTCAATGCTTCTGTTAAGATTCTGCATATTATCCATTTTTATCACCTCAAAAATTTTTGGCTTTATGCCTACAGATATTATGGGTAAACCATCAGCGTTTATACACAATTTTTCATTTTGGCAATAATATAAGGTGGAGGTGTTAATATGTGGGAAATAATATCAGCGGCTCTGGTTTGCTTATTGGCAATATTCGGGTTGGTTGCATTTATAAAAGCTTTGATTTTTAAAATCTATAAACCGGAAAACGAAAATGCACATCTTATAATAAAATTCAACGAAGAATCCGAAGACGTTGAATACACTTTAAGAAGCTGGATAAAGCGTGCAGAATGGATGGGAAAAGCCGCCCCGGACAGAATAATTATTGTTAACCATAATTTAAGTGACGAGCAAAAAAGAATCTGCAGATATTTTTGCAGAGAAAGTGATATTTTCAGAATTTTGACTCCAAGCGAACTTTATGAATTATTGGAAAAATGATACATAAAGCGGTAAATTATATTGTGTAACTCAGGAAAATATATTATAATAGATTATATATAAACGTCAGATTTATTTTCTTATGAGGAATTATAATGAATAATGAACAGCTTTATGAGCTCAACTGCACAGTTGAGCATATAGTTTACAGGAATGAAGAAAACGGATATACGGTAATCGAAGCAGATTCAGAAGGCACCGAAGTTACAGCGGTAGGCACAATGCCAGAGGTTTGCGAAGGCGAGCACCTGCACCTTTTGGGCAGGTTTATTTCTCACGCCAGCTACGGCGAGCAGTTTAAGGTAGAGGCCTTCGAGAGCATTATGCCTACCACCACTTTAGGAATATTAAAATACTTATCAGGCGGTGCTGTTAAAGGCATTGGTGCAGCTACTGCCGCACGGCTTATTAAAGCCTTTGGCGAAAACACTCTTGAGGTTATGAAAAACGAACCTGAGAGAGTTGCCGCTTTAAAGGGCATTTCTATGGAAAAAGCCGCCGCTTTCTCCGAGCAGCTTAAAAGAGCAGTTAACATCAGAGACTTAATGGCCTATTTAGGCTCCTTTGGAGTTAACCCTATTGAAGCTGTGGCTGTTTACAGAGAATTCGGCAACGAGGCTATGAATATTATTGAGCTTAACCCCTTTTCTCTTTGCATCGGTAATACTGGCATTTCGTTTGAAACAGCCGACCTCATCGCACAGAAAAAAGATATCCCTGCCGACAGCACACTAAGAATAAGGGCAGGTATTACCCACGTGTTAAGGCACAATACAAATAACGGTCACACCTGCTTGCCAGAGGACAAGCTTATTAAAACCGCCGCAGGATTTCTTAACATAACGGAAGAAAGAGCCTGCGAAACTCTTGAGGAACTTCTGGCGGAAAATAATCTTGCAAGGGATACCATAAGAGAGAGAAACTTTATTTTTCTGCCTGAATTTTATGAAAGCGAAGGCTATATTTCAGCACGGCTTAAAATGATGCTTCGCTTCCCTGCACCAGCTTTTACAGATGCAAAAGCACAGATTGAAAAAACAGAAAAGCTCCACGGAATTTCTTATGCTGATAAGCAAAAAGAAGCCATTAAAAGTGCGCTTAATAAAGGGCTACTGGTTCTTACAGGCGGTCCGGGCACAGGTAAGACCACAACTCTTAATGCTATAATCGAAATGCTGAGGAGTAACGGCCAGAGGGTACTTTTAGCCGCACCTACAGGCAGAGCCGCCCAAAGAATGAGCGAGCTTACGGGATGTGAGGCGAAGACAATCCACAGACTCTTAGAGGTTCAATGGGACAAAAACGACAGACCCGAGTTCAAGAAAAACGAACAGCATCCTCTCGATTGCGATGCTTTGGTTTTAGATGAACTTTCCATGGTAGATGACGAGCTTTTTGAATCGGTGCTGAGAGCTCTCCCTATGGCCTGCAGACTTATACTTGTAGGCGACAGCGACCAGCTTCCGTCAGTAGGAGCAGGCAATGTACTTGCAGAACTTATTGCTTCAGGCGTTATTCCTGTTGTATGTCTCGACAGGATTTTCAGGCAATCCGAGCAGAGTCTTATTGTTACCAACGCACACCACATTGTCAGGGGTGAAATGCCTGAGCTTAACCGAAGGGATTCTGACTTTTTCTTTTTGGATTGCCTGAGTATGAGAGAAGTGCAGAACACAATTTTAGGATTGTGCAGTAAAAGGCTACCTAAAAGCTATGGTGTTTCCCCTATCAACGATATTCAGGTGCTTACTCCCGGCAAAAAAGGCATTCTTGGAACATATGAGCTCAACAAAGCTTTGCAGGAAATATTAAACCCTAAAGACGATAACAAAGACGAAATAACTTTTAATAACACTTTATACCGTGTTGGCGACAAGGTAATGCAGGTAAAAAATAACTACGACATTCTGTGGACTAAATACAACGGCGAATGTGGTGAGGGAATCTTTAACGGAGATATAGGAATAATTGAATCTATTAACAAACCACAGCGTATGATGAGGATTAAATTTGACGACAGATACGCAAATTACGACGCAGACTCAGCGCTGAATTTAGAGCTCAGCTACGCCTGTACTGTTCACAAAAGTCAGGGTAATGAGTTTGAATTTGTGGTTATGCCTGTGATGAAAAATTCTCAGTTTTTATTTTACCGCAATCTGCTTTATACTGCAGTTACCAGAGCAAAAAGAATGCTTATACTTGTTGGTAACAGGCAGACTGTGGAGTATATGGTAAATAACAACATCCGCACCCTTCGCTACAGCGGACTGGCTGAATTTTTAAAGAGGGAATAATATGAAAACCACCACTAAAAGAAAGCTTAAATCCATATTCTTTCCCGAAAGATGCCCTTACTGCAGAGATGTTGTAAGACCCTGTGAAATATACTGTGAAGAATGCAGAGATAAAATGCCTGCACGCACCTACAAAAAGAAAATTTCAGGTGTTTATGAGGCTATGGCGGTTGTTCCTTATGATGGAATTTTCAGAGATGCAATACTAAGAATAAAATCAGGAAAACGCAAGCAATATGCTTATCAGCTTGCAAAGTATATGGCAAAAAAGCTTTTAGAGGAATTTGAGGTTTTGAGCTTTGACGTGATAACATTTGTTCCTTTGCATCCCGACGACCTAAAAGAAAGAGGCTTTAACCAATGCGAGCTTCTGGCAAAATATATGAGCGAATTGCTGAATATTCCCTATGAAGCTTTGCTTAAGAAAACAAGAAAGAACGCACCTCAGCACGACTTACCTGCAAGCAAAAGAAAGAAAAACGTTGAGGGAGTTTTTAAGCCTGCTGACAAGTACAGTATAAAAAGCAAACGGATTCTTATAATTGATGATATCGTCACCACAGGATTTACGTTAGGTGAGTGTGCAAAAATTCTTG
>JAFTIP010000030.1 GCA_017456845.1 Ruminococcus sp. | reverse complement strand
TTTTTTGGGCCATATTATCATAACCGCCATAGCTCCCACCGCAATTAAGGTGGTGGTAAGGTCAGGGGTAAAGCCAAGCTTAAAATACGAGCCGACTTTCTCGATAATACCTGTACCCTCGCTTACTGTACCAAAGAAGTTATCCACCTGACCCATAGCAATGGTAATGGCGATACCCGAGGTAAAGCCCATAATAACCGACGACGGAATAAAGCTAATTAATCTGCCAAGCTTAAAAATACCGCACAAAAGCATAATTACACCTGCTAAGAAGCAAGCAATAAACACGCCCTTAAGCTCGTAGTTAATAACAATGGAAATAAGCACCGCACTCATAGCACCTGTAGGGCCTGAAATCTGGTAAGATGCACCTGAGAGCATACCAATTACAATACCTGCCACAATGGCAGTAACCATACCTGCCGCCGCAGTTGCACCGCCCGATACACCAAAAGCCAAGGCTAAAGGCAAGGCAACGGCACAAACCGTAAGACCTGCGGTAAGGTCTTTTGTGAATTTCTGTACATTGTAACCCTTAAACTCGGTTTTAAGGTCACTTATGTACTTTTTAACCATACCCATAAATATCCCTCGATTTAATAAAAAATTAACAGGTTAATTATAACAAATAACTTTTTAAAATTCAGCAACTTTCGCCAAATCACTCGTAGAACATTTATATATTGAGGGTTTTATTTTTAGGTAAATTCCATAATACAAAAGCAAATATAAACAAAAGCTTCTCTTTAACGTCAAGAGAAGCTTCTAATTCTGTTATTTACCCAATTCACTTTCATTTACATTGGGATTGAAATATCTGTAGTCTTTTTTCTTATCTTTATATACTATTGCCTTCTCGGGACAGCGATGATAACAACCAAGGCAAGCAACACATTTGTCAGCAAAATCTACCCTGCCGTCTTTCACCGAAATATTACCTGCAGGGCAAAGCTTAACACATTTTCCGCAAAGAATGCACTTTTCAGTTACCCTGAAATCATCGGCAATTTTATGCCAGTTACCCTTATTCTCGTAGTAAATCTTTGCAAATTTTGCTTTGGTCTTAGGAAAATTCATCTCGTCATTTCGGATTTTTTCAATTACCTTTGCCACCAGATCAGGTGCTTTTTTTAGAATTTTCTTTTGATAAGCAAGGGGAACTGTAAAATCCAAGGTATAATTTTCGGGCATTTTTACTGTGAAAACACCTTTTATGTCAAGACCGCTGTTCTTGGCGTGCTCATATGCAAGTCCGTCTGCACCAAATACCGCACCGCCAAAATTAAGCACAATATAAACAGGTACTGTTTTCGGCAGAGTAGGTATAAATTCAAACACATGCACAGGTAAACCAAAGGAATATATAGGCGATACTATAATAATTTTCTCAAACTCTTCAGCATCTCCATTGTATTTTGGGATGTATAGCACTTCACCGCCCAAAGCACTTTGCATCTCTTTAGCAATAAAAAGACTGTTGCCGGTTGAGGAAAAATAAAAAATACCATTCATATTATTCACTCTCTTTTTTGTCGAAAACTTTCTTAATTCCCTCAACTATACAGTAAAAAACAGGAATTGTAAGCAATATAAGCCAGCTTGGATGCCATATATGCATAAACATACCGACAGCCAGATATGCCCCTACCGCCAGTACAGGAAAAGCAAACTTGCCTATATCCTTTGCTCTGATTGCCTCAATAAGAGAGTAATACACAGGCACAAGGAAGAATATGAGCCAAGCTGTAGTCCATCCGCCCCAGATTCCTGAAAATCCCCAGCCAAGGAAAAGTGCAGTAATTATAACAGGAAAAGGCATATAAAGCCACACATAGTGGGCAGGCTTAATTTCATGTCGCTCGCCGTTTTCGTCAACATAATACTTTTCGTCTCCAAAAATGTGAACCTTTTCCTCGCCCTTTGTAACAACGTGAATACCGTCTTTAAAGGAAATATTAACCTTGTCGCCGTCTTTTGAGTTAACGTGAATTCCGTCTCTGAAGCTTACGTGAACCTCGTCTTTTTCAGGCAAAGCTTCTTCGGGTTCTTCTTTAGCAGTTTTAAGACCCAGCATTTCATCCAAAGATACTCCGTAAAGCTCAGCTAAGGTTACTAAATTATCAGTATCAGGGGAAGCCTCGCTTCTTTCCCATTTAGAAACGGCCTGACGCGAAACGCCGATTTTCTCGGCAAGCTCCTCCTGAGAAAGTCCTGCCTGCTTTCTATACTGTAATAATCTGTTTGCGGTTTCAATGTTCATAATATTAACCTCGTCTTTCATTTTTTGGTACGGGCTTATCTTACACAAGCCACCAAAAAATGACCATACATTTTAGTTTGAAACGCCGCAACTATCAGTTGCGGCGCCCGAAAAGTCAGTATTTATGCGGGTTTTGCAGGTTAGCCTCCTGCAGGAAAATTATACTACAGTAGGGGCGGATATCATCCGCCCGAAAAGTTCAACTTAACATAACCCTTAGCGGGCGATTAATAATCGCCCCTAAAATAAGGTTATCTACAAATACAATAATACTAAACTCGCCACTACACTTCCTACTAATTCACTGTAATCTATTACTTTAAATATCCAGACCCTCACACTCTTTCAAAAATCCCATAAGCTTACTAAGGATAACCTCAACTCCGCCCTCAGAGTTACTCTCAATATTAAGGGGCATAATGGGGTCGTGAACAGAAAGTCTGAGTAAAAACCAACCGTCGCCATCGTTTTCGCCGAAAGATACTCTGATGCCCTCACGGTTATCGTCGGCAACAAGCCAACCCTCCTGAGCCTCTGCATAAGCTGTAAGCTTTTCAATAACGCTCTTGCCGTATGCTGAAAAGTCAGCCTCTTTAATTTTAATACGGATTTCTTTTTCCTCTTTGCACTCCTTAAGGTCGGCAATCAAATCAGAAATATCCTTGCCCTGAGCTCTTAACTGTGCCATTTTGATGATGATTTTTGTGCAGAGGTATGCACCGTCATCAAGGAAGTAATTTTCTTTCATTGCGGCATGGCCTGAGGTTTCAATAGCCAAGGGACAGCAAATGCCCTGAGCCTCCAACTCCTGAGCCTTGTCGATAACATTCTTATAGCCTCTGCGGTAGCGATAATGCTTGCCGCCTAAGGTCTTCTCGATAAACTCCTTAAGTCCGTCAGAAGTAATAGAGTCAGTAACGATAGTACCGCCCTCATTACCCTCAAGTGCAATAGCAGAGGCAAGTGCCACAAGACGGTTGCGGTTGATTTCGTTACCCTTAGAGTCAACTGCAGCACCGCGGTCAACGTCGGTGTCGAAAATTACGCCTAAATCAGCACCGCTTTCAACAACAGCCTGTGAGATAGCCGCCATAGCCACCTTATCCTCAGGATTGGGAACATGATTGGGGAACATTCCGTCGGGGTCAAGGTAACGGGAGCCTGTGGTATCGGCACCAAGAACCTTAAGAACCTTATCAGCATAAAAACCGCCAACACCGTTACCTGCATCAACGCAAATGTGCAGACCCTTTAAGGGCATATCGTAATCCTCGGCATTAACGCCTTTTTTGATAATATCACAGAGGATTTCTGCGTATCTGTCCATAAAATTAACTTTTTTCATTAAGCCGTTAAGAGCATCCTGAGGTGTAAGCCCTGCCTGTGCATACTCTAAAATCTCGGTAATGTCAGAGCCCTCTAAGCCACCCTGACGGGTAAAGAACTTAAGTCCGTTTCTGTTAAAAGGATGATGGCTTGCAGTAATCTGCACAGCGGCGTCACAACCTAATTCAACAGTGGTCATAAACATCGAGGGAGTAGTGCTGAGACCGCAGTCAAGAACCTCGATGCCGTAGTCAGAAAGTGTTTTAATAACAATGCCTGCAATTCTTTCGCCCGAAATTCTTGAATCTCGGCCAACGGCAACCTTCATTTCGGTAATTCTTTTGCTGAGTTTATTGCCCAAAAAGCGAGCAAAACCGCCTGCCATATTAGCCACAACCTCGTCAGTAAGGTTTACAGCCTGACCCTCTACACCCTCAGAAGCTACGCCGCGGATGTCGGTACCGCTTTTAAACTGTTTATAAAAATCATTTAACATAAAAATACCGCCTTTTTCAAATATATTTTAATTGTAGCATAAACTTTAAGAAACATCAATACGGCTTTTTTGAAGATAAATTAGGTATAAAAAATGGTTTTGAATATGTTTTAATCAAAAAATTTTGCAATTGCCGGCGATTTGTAAAAAATCTACAATTATTATCTTTATAATAAAAAAATCGGTGCAAAGTCACTAAGGGAAGTTAGTCGAATGATTTTAGAAATTAATTTTCTTTGTTTATAATCAACAAATTACCACCCCGTTTACTATTCAACGTTTATACGCTATATGGCGTTATGCACAACACAAACTACATTTTGTTGTTGACATTTACGAATTTCCTGCTATAATGAAATCATCAGGTAAGGTCCACCTGATAACAATGGAGTGCAAAATGTTCGTTAATCCATTGTTCAAAGGATAATGCCAAATGGTAAATGGCAGCACGAAAATATTATAAAGGAGGAATTGTGAATGACATCTGTCATTAATCTTCACAACATCGATGTAGCTAAGTTCCTCGCCGTGCTCGACACTTGCAAAGGCAATGTCTATCTCGTAACAAGAGAAGGCGACCACCTTAATCTTAAAAGCAAGCTTTGTCAGCTCATTGGCTTAACCAAGCTTATCGAGGGCGGCAAGATTACCGATGCTTACATTCTTTGTGACAACAAGGAAGACGAGTCAAAGCTTTTCAGACTTGACTTATTCGGTGAATCGAATACAAAGACTGCGTAAAATTTTACTTTTGTTTACTTCGTTTTCACGTTAATTTCAAAAAATCCTTGCAGAGATGCCGTTGGCTAACGCCGACGGCATTTTTGCGTCCGTTAGCCACGGTGGGCGATTCCGCAGGTTTACCACCCGAGGGTGATTTCGCGGGTTTACCACCCGAGGGTGATTCGCCTTTGGAAATGTTAATTTAAAGGTTTTCTTCCGTTAACGGCGGTGGGTTTATAAAACTGATAATACTTGAAATCAACAACAAAAAGGTATATAATAAGCACGTCCTAATCGGGCGGTCAGTTCGCAAAATCCTGACCCAAAATAAAACTACGAAAGGAAAACATAATATGCAAAAGAGAAAAAAACGCACCGTTTTTATGGTAGAGGCTTCGGTCATCGCAGCACTTTACATTGTGCTGTGCTACGCGCAGGAGCTTATTTTGCCCTCTTCCGCCACCGGTGCAATTCAGGTTCGTATTGCCGAGGCTTTATCAGTATTGGTATGCTTTACTCCAGCGGCAATTCCGGGACTTACCGTAGGATGCTTAGTCACAAATCTTCTTACCGTCGGCGTAATCCCCACCGACCTTATTTTAGGCACCCTTGCAACATTTTTAGCCTGTGTTACAGGTTACGCCCTGAGAAGTGTAAAGCTGTTTAAAACGCCTTTCCTAACCCTTTTAATGCCTGTGATTTTCAACGCCATTATAATTGGATTGGAAATCGAAATTTTTTATGTGGAGGGAGCATTTACCTTCACAGGCTTCCTCATTCAGGGAGCATTAGTAGGCCTTGGCGAGCTAATCGCCTGTATAGGGCTTGGAATTCCTCTATACTTGATGCTTAAAAAAATAGATATATTTAATAAATTCAAGGTTTAATCCTTTTTGTAGGGGCGGATATCATCCGCCCGCTTAATATTAATAACTACTGTTTTTCGTACGGTTAATTTCCGCACCCGCAATGATATAAATAACCCCCTGCAAGGCTGATAAATCCTTGCAGGGGAATTTTTTATCTCTTATACATTTCATTTTCATCCAGCTCAATTTCGCCGTGCTCTTTTTCAAATTCGCGGACACAAGTTTGTGCCAGATACTCCAACTGATTGTTTAATGACCTCTTATTATATTTTGCAACTTGTGTAATCTTGTAAAGAAGCTCGGGTTCAAATCTTATACCGGTCTGAATTTTATTTGTTGGCATACTAACACCTCACTAACAATTTGATAACATTATAACTAAAATAATATTGATTTTAAATTTACACCGTGTTATCATAGTGTTGGTGATATTATGGATTATGAGAAATATTATATTAATTTTTGCAAAAATTTCAGAGCTTTGTGTCACAAATCCAATCTCACATTAACCGATGTTGAGAATGCTACAGGAATTTCCCATTGGGATTTACTTTTAATTGCCACCGAAACCTACTCTGAAACAATTCCTTTAAAAACTTTATTTAAAATTTGCGAACTCTTTAATGTATCACCCTGCGAGATGCTTAAGTAACAAAACCCCTACATGAATTTATCAAACCTTTCGGAATACGTTATTCTTATAATTCAACTTACTTCTTACCTATAATTGCACGCAATTCGCACCACCGAAACTCTTGATTATTTTTCCTTTTATTATAAACTAATCAAAAGGCTTATGCCTAACAAAACGCACAACTTAGACTGCATTTTTTCATTTATTATTCCATATTTACAAAAGTGTTTCTCTGCCTCATAATTTAATTACAAATTATGGAGGAGGACGAAAAATGGGAATCAAAAAAATCATCATCACTTTAATCTGCGTATTACTTCTGGTGTCTGTTGCTGGTTGCACAGAACAACCAAAAAATGCAACTCTTGAGGATTTTTACACCATAACCAAAAACAACGACAACAGATTTGACTACACTTTTGAAGACAAGAATGGCAATGTACTTTTTGAAAATAAAGATACAACCAAAGAACCTTCAATCCGTGAGCTTACTGCCGATGTTTATGAGATTACCACTCAGACCGGCACAGGACTTTCTACCAACTGGGCAGTATACTGCGACACCGAAAACAGCAAAGTATCCGAAACTTTTTATTATGTTTTAGGTGCCAAGGGTTCTTACGTTGTGTATGCGGATTATGAAAACAAAGAACACACAATTATTGTTCAGGATATTTTCAACAAATCCGTTTACTATGAAACATATAAACTTGAAAATGAATCTCCTGTTGCGGCAAATGTTATTGTTGGTTCCGAATTCACCGAACAAGGCGACTTTGTAGTAACTTATCTCTCAGGCCAAGAATTTACAAAAGCGGAAATCGGTATTAATATTCCATAAAGATAAAAATTAAACCCCTGCGGAAAATTAAAAATCCGCAGGGGTCTTTTGTTTGCCAATATTTAATTAGTCAGCAAAGTCGAGCTGATCTTTCCACTTGTTTTTGAAAACCTCAAAAACAGCGTCAACAAGCTCTTCGTCCTCAATACCCTCGAAGGTTTCGTGCTCGTCGTCGATAGAAACGATTTTAAGGATAAGAACCTCGCCCTCAGCGTCCTCTTCTTCCTCAACAGGCATAAGCACAAGGTACTCGTCGCCTTCGTAATCTACAACGTCAAGATACTCAAACTCAACCTCATTGCCAAGGTCATCCTCAAGAACGATAATACTGCCCTCTTCTTCCTCAGGGGCTGTGTCTTTAATCATATCTTCAGCCATTTTAAATTCTCCTTTTCTTAAGTTATAGGTATACTCTACACTATTTTACTAAAAAAAGCAATAGATAATTAAAATTACAACCCGCCGTTGATGTACTTTGCTTCTATATAAAAGCTATCCGTAGGCGAAACGCCCTCTCGTGGCTAACGAGCAAAAAAGCCGACTCCATACGGAGTCGGCTTTTAAAGCTTTGATATTGGATTTCGTAATCAGGATAAATACCCTAAGTTACTGAAATTAGTCGTTGATAGCGATAACTGCGCCTGAACCAACTGTTCTACCACCCTCACGGATAGCGAAACGGAGACCTACTTCGATAGCGATAGGTGTGATAAGCTCAACATCCATCTCAACGTTATCGCCAGGCATGCACATCTCTGTGCCCTCGGGGAGGCTGATTGTACCTGTAACGTCTGTTGTTCTGAAGTAGAACTGGGGACGGTAGTTGTTGAAGAAGGGAGTATGACGGCCGCCCTCTTCCTTAGTAAGAACGTAAACCTGACCACGGAACTTTGTGTGGGGGTTGATTGTGCCGGGCTTAGCAAGAACCTGGCCACGCTCGATCTCAGAACGCTGAACACCACGGAGAAGAACACCTACGTTCTCACCAGCCTCAGCAAAGTCGAGGGACTTTCTGAACATTTCGAGACCTGTAACAACAACCTTACGTCTCTCGTCTGTGAGACCAACGATCTCAACTTCTTCCTGAGTCTTGATTGTACCTCTCTCAACTCTACCAGTTGCAACAGTACCACGACCAGTGATTGTGAATACGTCCTCAACGGGCATAAGGAAGGGAAGGTCAGACTTTCTCTCAGGAGTAGGAATGAAGCTGTCAACAGCTGCCATAAGCTCGTGGATGCAAGCATACTCAGGAGCAGAAGGATCCTTGGAAGCGCTGTCGAGAGCCTGGAATGCAGAACCCTTGATGATAGGTGTATCGTCGCCGGGGAACTCGTACTCTGTGAGGAGGTCACGGATCTCCATCTCAACGAGCTCGAGAAGCTCTTCGTCGTCAACCTGGTCACACTTGTTCATGAATACTACGATGTAGGGAACGCCTACCTGACGGGAGAGAAGGATGTGCTCTCTTGTCTGGGGCATAGGACCGTCAGCAGCGGATACTACGAGGATAGCACCGTCCATCTGAGCAGCACCAGTGATCATGTTCTTAACGTAGTCAGCATGGCCGGGGCAGTCAACGTGTGCATAGTGACGGCTCTCTGTCTGATACTCAACGTGAGCTGTGTTGATTGTGATACCACGCTCTCTCTCTTCGGGAGCCTTATCGATGTTAGCGTAATCAACGAACTCTGCGTCGCCGCCGAGGTTAAGAACCTTTGTGATAGCAGCTGTAAGAGTTGTCTTACCGTGGTCAACGTGACCGATTGTGCCGATATTAATATGGGGCTTACTTCTTTCAAACTTTTCTCTTGCCATTGGAAATTTCCTCCTTAAATTTTATCGAAAAAAATTCGCTATTTATATTGTAGCAATAATATATAAAAATTGCAATAGTTTTAGCAAAACTTTGTGCTAAAGAGGCCTATTAGCCCTCTTTCTTAGCTAATTTCTCAGCAATGCTCTTGGGAACCT
The DNA here is from genome assembly GCA_017456845.1 of Ruminococcus sp. GTDB lineage: Bacteria > Bacillota > Clostridia > Oscillospirales > Acutalibacteraceae > Ruminococcoides. The sequence goes on along the minus strand of JAFTIP010000030.1, from coordinate 1,309 downwards.
CAAGGTAGCTGTTGGGCTCCATTACGTACTGACCACGGCCCTGTGTTTTGGAGCGGAGGTCTGTTGCGTAACCGAACATCTCAGAAAGGGGAACCTTACCCTCAACGCGTGTAACACCGTTGTCGGACTCCATACCTGCGATTGTACCACGTCTGGAGTTGATATCACCGATAACGTCGCCAAGGTACTCGTCAGGAACAATAACTGTAACCTTCATGATAGGCTCAAGAAGAACGGGATCAGCCTTCTTCATAGCCTCCTTGAATGCGATAGAACCGGCAATCTTAAATGCCATTTCAGAAGAGTCAACCTCATGATAAGAACCATCATAAAGCTCAACCTTAACGTCAACAACATTGTAACCTGCAACAGTACCGGAGAGCATAGCACCCTGGATACCTGCGTCAACAGCAGGAATATATTCCTTGGGAATAGCACCGCCAACGATAGCGTTAACAAACTCGTAGCCCTTCTCGGGGTTGGGGTATACTCTCATCTTAACGTGACCGTACTGACCCTTACCACCGGACTGACGAGCGTACTTCTCATCAACCTGTGCTTCTCTGCGGATTGTTTCTTTGTAAGCAACCTGGGGCTTACCGATGTTAGCTTCAACTCTGAACTCACGGAGAAGTCTGTCTACGATGATTTCAAGGTGAAGCTCACCCATACCTGCGATGATTGTCTGGCCAGTCTCCTGGTCTGTGTAAGCCTTGAAGGTGGGGTCTTCTTCTGCAAGCTTTGCAAGAGCAATACCCATCTTCTCCTGACCAGCTTTGGTCTTGGGCTCGATAGCAACGCGGATAACGGGATCAGGGAACTCCATAGACTCAAGGATTACGGGGTGCTTCTCGTCGCAGAGTGTATCACCTGTTGTTGTGTGCTTAAGACCAACAGCAGCAGCGATGTCGCCTGCATAGCAGCAATCGATATCCTTTCTGTCGTTAGCGTGCATCTGAAGAATTCTACCCATACGCTCGCTATTGTCCTTTGTGGAGTTATATACTGTAGTACCTGCCTCAACCTTACCGGAGTAAACACGGAAGAAGCAGAGCTTACCAACGTAGGGGTCGGTAGCAATCTTAAATGCTAAAGCTGCGAAAGGTGCATCGTCGGAAGAAGGACGTGTGCACTCCTGCTCTGTGTCAACGTCAAAGCCCTTGATGTCAGGAACGTCTGTAGGAGCAGGCATGTAATCAATAACTGCATCAAGAAGCTTCTGAACGCCCTTGTTACGGTAAGAAGTACCGCAAACAACAGGAACCATAAGGTTGTCGATAGTAGCTTTTCTGATTGTAGTCTTGATTTC
>JAFTIP010000029.1 GCA_017456845.1 Ruminococcus sp. | reverse complement strand
GTTGTGGGGTCTTCGATGGGGTCTGTGGGGTCGTTGTTTGAAGGTAATTCATAGAAATTGGGATTCCATGTACCCATATCATACTTACCATCAGCATTCTTTGCATCCATCCAGTAACCACCGTTACCTGTAATGGGCAGGTCAATTGTCTGGTCTGTGCCGTTAGTTACAATAAAGTTTTCGTACTCAACAGGAATGTAAGCAACGTACTGATTCTGACCGTAATCGTTTACAAGTGCAAACTTCATGGGAGTGCCGGGCCAACCTGCAAGCTCGCCGAGGCCGTCTGTCCATACATAAATGTTTACTGTAGACCATGCCATATTATCGGAATAAACGATTGTGTTGTAGCCTTCCTGTGTGGGATAGTTACCGCCGGAAACGTCTACATCCCAGATGTCAACAGGACGCTCATTGAAAACAGGCTCTGTATCCTCTGCATAGTAGATACAAGCAATACCTGTGGAGCCGATAGAACCTGTGAGCTGGCCCTCTACAACTTCAAACTCGTTTCCTGTGATAGAATCCTTATATGTGCCGTCAGCAAGAGTATAAGACTTAAGGTTAACGTTCTTTGTAGTACCCTGGAGGTTAACGAGTGTTGCGCCTAAACCGCCACGCTCAATCATAACAACCTTACTCTGGTTGGAGTTGTACTCGGAAGCGTCGCCGAAGTAGTTGTCAAACTGGTTAACAGCCTTAACCTCGGGAGCAGTCCATGATGTAAGGTTAGCATCACCAAGTGTGATGTTTGCACAGATAGCTTCGATAGCAGCACGGTTTGCACCTGTTCTATCATCGGGACGAGCAAAGTAGATACCTGTAATTGTCTGACGAGCTGCTGTAAGAGCCCAGATTTTGTTTCTCTGCTGAACTGTTAAAGCAGATGTACCGCCGTCGATGTATGTATCGTGGGACTCGTTCCACTGGATAACATTTTCCTTTGTGAAGTTAACTGTTGTGGGGTCACAGCCCTCAGCCTCTGACTGATAGTAAGGAATGGGGTTACCGCCGCCGTTTACAACAGCGTCTTTAATTCCCCAGTAAGAGGAAGAGTCAGTAACATCCATAAGCTCTGTATACTCGTGGAAGGGACGTCCGTCGCCGCACTTGTTGAGGATTTCGCCGTATGCGTAAAGCTCTTTGTCAGCATAGTTTGCTCTGAGCTTGAGGAGTGTGTCGCTCCAGAAGTCGGAAGCAAAGAATGTATCATGCTCGGTTTCGATATGCTTTGCAGCGTCAAAACGGAAGCCGTCATCACCTGCTTCAACAAGCTCTACAAAGTAATCGTAGATAGCATCCTGAACAACCTGTGTCTCTGTAGCAAGATCAGGAAGACCTGATGTACAATGCTGAGTTAAGTCTTCTTCGATGTCATAATCAGAGTAACCATCCCAGTAGTTCTCTTTATAAGTCATATTAACCCAAGGGGAATGGAGAGCCTTAGCATCGAGAATCTCTTTCTCAAACTCCCAAGCTCTGGGATTAACGTGAGTCATGGGGTCAGTAGATTCGTTGTCATAAAGACCAACATGGTCGTCATCAGTACCGAAGTGGTTGATAACTGCGTCAACAATAACTTTAAGGCCTAACTCGTGAGCCTTGTCGCACATCTCAACAAACTCGGACTTAACGCCTAATGCGTTATCGGTAGACTCGTTAAGCTGGAAGCCTGCAGGCTGATAGAACATCCACCAACCATTGGGAGCAATACCATCGATAGCAGGCTCGCAAACCTTAACGCCCTTAGTGGGCATTTTAATCTCGTTGGGGGGAGAAACCTGAATTGTTGTAAAGCCCTGCTCTGCAAGTAATTCAAGGTTATCAATAATGTTTGCGTAAGACCAGTTCCAAGCCTGGATAATCTTACCTTCGTTTACAGTGTCTTCAAGACCGTATTTATTCTCGGGCTTGATAGACTCAAGCATTTTTTCGTACTCGTTGTATTCACTTACAGCACTTGCATTTACAAAGCCGATGCAAGCACAGGAAGCAACTACTGAGAGAGCAAGAATAACGCTTAAAAGTTTCTTCGCTTTCATAAAATTTCCTCCGTTAAAAAATTAAAATCCGTACTGTGTCTGACAAAACAGACACGCTAACACTCAAGGTTAGCTTAATACAGAATTATATTAGCACATATTATATACAATTTCTACCCCTTTTTTATACTTTTTCGATATTTTGCACAATCAGTTGTATTTTAATCTTAATAAATGACCATATTATGGCTTTAATTTTTATATCGGATTTTCCTTGAAAAAACGTGAAAAGTATGTTAAAATCAATGTATTTGGAGGCGATATTATGAAAAAATGTCAATATTGTGCAAAAGAAATTGATTATAGCGAAATGTACTGCTCAAAAGAATGTGAGGAAAAATCAAACGCTTATTACAGAAACCGCCACAAATGGCGTATTCCCGTTAATGTTACTTACATAGTAAGCGTTGCACTTATATTCTTAGGTCTTATTTTTTCCCCCACAATATTCTCTTTTTGGGGGCTTTTGGGTGTAGCTGTGGGCAGTATCTGCGGCGGTGTTACTACAATTCTTATTCCATCCCCCACCGAAGAAATGATTAAAAAACACAAAATGGTTAAGGCTCAGCAGATTTTTAAAATCTGCGGAGGTGTTATGGCAGCAGTTGGCGTTGCGGCGCTTATAATGGCAATAGTTAAACTTTTTGCTTAAATCAATCAAGAGCAAGATTGCAGGGTGTACTCCCCTGATTCTTGCTCTTTTTTATTGCAACCCCCGATAATAATCGCCCCTACACTAAGTTTTAGCCGTAGATAACAATTATGAATAATAATAATTTTAGTGCAGATAATAAGAGCGAGACTATAAAGGAGGTTAAATTATGCTTGACAGAATTGCACTTGCAATACTCATAATCGGCGGTATCAACTGGGGCGGCGTGGGACTTTTCCAGTTTGACCTTGTTGCCTGGATTTTTGGCGGTCAGGGTGCTATAGTCAGCCGTATTATCTATACGCTTGTAGCTCTTTCGGCACTTTGGTGTATTACTCTGCTTTTCAGAGAAAGAGACACTCAGGATTCCGCCGAATATTCAGAAACCGTGGCGTAATTATCAATATATGCAAAAACAGACTCAGCAGATTTAATCCGTTGAGTCTGTTTTACTTTTAATATAAATTACTTTGCTTCTACCAAAGCCTTTGTGTCTCTTGCAATAACAAGCTCCTCATTTGTTGCTATAACATATGCGGGAATAGCGGAGTCATCTGCAGAAATCTTGAAGTTAGCTCCTCTTGCATTATTTCTCTCGTCGCAAATCTTAACACCTAAGCACTCAAGGTACTCACAAACCTTCTTTCTGAGGATAGGCTGATTCTCGCCGAGACCTGCAGTAAAGCAGATACCGTCACAGCCGCCCATTGCAACCCAGAAAGAACCGATGTACTTGGCAATCTGATAGTAGAGGATTTCGTGAGCAAGAGCAGCACGCTTGTTGCCCTCATTCTCTGCCTTTGTAACGTCACGGTCGTCTGTAGAAACACCGGAAATACCTAAAAGACCGCTCTTCTTGTTGAGGAGGTCGCTCATCTCAGAAGGAGAAAGGCCTTCCTTCTCCATAATAAATGTAACTACGGAGGGGTCAAGAGCACCTGAACGTGAGCCCATCATAAAACCGTCAAGAGGAGTAAGACCCATAGTTGTGTCAACAACCTTGCCGTTCTTAACAGCAGTAATGGAAGAACCGTTACCGATGTGGCAGGTGATAAGCTTAAGGTCTTTAATATCCTTGCCAATGTTCTTGGCAAGCTCAGCGGATACATATCTGTGGGAAGTACCGTGGAAGCCGTAACGTCTTACCTTGTACTTCTCGTAAAATTCGTAAGGAACAGGATAGATAAATGCTTTTTCAGGCATTGTTGAGTGGAAAGCTGTGTCGAAAACTACAACCTCGGGAACCTTGTCACCAAATACCTGCTGACAGCCTCTGATAGCCTGAACGTGGCCTTTATTATGTAAAGGTGCAAGAGGAATAAGGCTCTCAATACCCTTTACAACCTCCTCGTCAACAATAACGGACTCAGAGAAAAGAGCACCGCCCTGAACGATTCTGTGGCCGATAGCGCTAACCTCGTCAAGATTTGAGATAACGCCAACCTCTGCATCTGTAAGAGCATCCTTAACAAAGTTGAATGCTGCTGTGTGGTCGGGCATAAAGCCTTCCTTTGTCATTTCTCTGCCGTCTGCAGTCTTGTGACCAATAAAGGAACCCTCACCGCCGATACGCTCGCAGTTACCTTTACAGAGCATCTGCTCGTTATCCATATCAAAAAGCTGATACTTAAGAGAAGAGCTGCCTGCATTAATAACAAGAATTTTCATTATTCTTCCTCCATTTGAATTGAAATACTTTTAAACATATAATATAATAGTACAGTAAACGAAAAGTTTCAAGCCTTTTTTTCACAAGGAGTGAGGATTTTTGAAGATATCTGCCGTAATTTGCGAATTTAACCCCTTTCATAACGGTCACAAATACCTGCTTGACGAAATCAGAAAGCAGGGCTACGACTGCATTATCTGTATAATGAGCGGAAGCTTTACCCAAAGGGGCGACGTTGCAATTTTTGATAAATTCAAAAGAACAAAGGCAGCTCTTAAAAACGGAGCCGACCTTGTTATTGAGCTGCCCACTCCCTATGCCGTAGCAAGTGCTCAGATTTTCGCAAAAGGCTCAGCGGATATTATTAAGGCTACCAGCGTTGTAGATAAGGTGTTTTTCGGCAGCGAAGCCGGAGACATTGAGCTTTTAAAAAAAGCTGCCTTCGCTACAAAAAGCAACGAAGTTGAAGCTCTCTTAAAAGAAAAAATGCGTGATGGAGTATATTATCCGCTTGCTTTGGAAAAAGCGGTTAATGAGGTTTTCGGTAAAGAGATTGCAGACGTTTTAACAAGCCCCAACAACACCTTGGGCGTTGAATATATTAAAGAGCTTGATGCTTCAGGCATAGAAACCGCCACCATAAAAAGAATTGCAGTAGAGCACGACAGCTCGGCTTCCAACGGCAGTTTTGCCAGTGCATCTTTAGTTCGGGAAATGATTTTTAAAGGTGAAGATGTAACCAGCTTTGTGCCAAAGGGCTATTTTAATAATCCTGCAAAAACCGAACTTGGCGAAAGGGCGATTATGTACAAGCTTAAAAGTATGAGCCTTGAGGATTTTGAAAACCTGCCTGACATCAGCGAGGGACTTCACAACAGGATATACGCCGCTGTTAAAAAATGTAATTCTTTAGAAGAATTATTATCAGCAGTTAAAACCAAGCGATACACCCACGCCAGACTAAGAAGGATTATAACCTCGGCAGTTCTCGGCATTACCAAGGATTTGCAAAACACCCCTATACCCTATTTAAGAATTCTGGGTATGAGCGAAAAAGGCAAAGAGGCTTTGTCGCAGATTTCAAAGAAAAGCTGTCTGCCTGTTGTTACAAGCGTAGCACAAGCGCTGAAAACCCTTGATGCAAACGCCTTAAAAATGCTTATGTGTGACATAAACGCTACCGATATAAGAACTGTTTTCGAAAAAGAAATCAGCGAAAGCGGTGCCGACTTTTCGACCGCTATGCTTAAGGGGTGAGTATATGAAAACCCTTTATCTATCCGACCTTGACGGTACATTGCTCAAAAATGACGAGACCGTCTCAGACTTTACCGCCAACACCATAAATGAGATTACACAAAAAGGCATATACTTTTCTTTTGCTACCGCACGCTCACTTAATACAACCAAAAAGGTTACATCAAAGATAAAATGCAGATTGCCCGTTATTGTTTACAACGGTGCCTTTATTATGGATAACGTAAGCGGTGAAATCCTTTACGGCAATTACTTTGACTATAACACCAACCGGCTTTTTAAGGATATTGAGAAAAACTGTATATTCCCCGTTGTTTACTCTTTTATTGAAGGTGTTGAAAAACTAAGTTTCGTTGAAGGCAAAAGCTCACAGGGACAAAAGCTTTACCTCAAAAGCCGAGAGGGCGACAAACGGATTAATCCTGTTAAAAGCTTTGAAGATTTACTTAAGGGTAATAAATTTTATATTACCTGCATTGATGACGAAAATAAACTAAAGCCAATCTACAATAAATACAAAGATGATTTTAATTGCCTTTACCAAAAAGACTACTATTCAGACTATTATTGGCTTGAGATTATGCCGAAAAACACCACAAAAGCTTTTGCGGCACTTAAGCTTAAAGAAATGCTAAACTGCGACAGGTTGGTAGTTTTCGGTGATGAGATAAATGATATCGAGCTTTTTAAAATTGCCGACGAAGCCGTGGCAGTAGCCAACGCAAAGCCTGAGCTTACACCTTTTGCCACAGTTTTTACAGAAAGCAACGAAAACGACGGAGTAGCAAAATACATTATAAAAAACAGTCGCTGAGATTAACTCAACGACTGTTTTTATATTAATCTGTTACTTCAATTTTAATATTACCGCTGGTAGTTTTTGCTGTTAAAACTCCCTGAGCATTTGCGTCAAAGGCAGGTATCTTTTCGCTGCCGCTGGTGGAATTTATGCTATAAACCTTGGCTGTAAGAATTTCAGCCTTGATACTGCCGCTTGTTGTGTGCAAATCGTAGTTTTCTGCATCAACACTTTCCAGATTGATACTTCCGCTTGTTGCCTCTAAGGTCATATCACCGGTGCAAACTGCATCTTTTAAACGAATTCCGCCGCTTACGTTATCAGCCTTAAGGGTTTCGGCTCTTAGGCTTTCTCCCTTAATCTTACCGCTGGTATTCCTTACGTCAGCATTAATACATGTAAGCTCATTAATATCAATGCCGCCGCTTGTGTTATCGGCAATAAGGTCGCCCTTAATATTACCGCTGAGCGTAAGCTTACCGCTTGTAGCGCTAACAACAGCGTACTGTGCCTCGGTATCAGAATTAAGCTTAACACCGCCGCTGGTGGAAGTTGCAGTTAAATCGCCCACATTGCCGCCAACCTCGATAAAACCGCTGTGAGTTTTAAGCGTTGTTACAAGTGAATCAACCGATTTTGCCTCAATATCACCGCTGGTGCATTTAATGTTAAGCTCATTTAAAGTTTTTTCGGGAACTTCGATAATCAAATCAGGCTCGTTGAAACTGCCAAACACAACTAAGTAATCATACCAATGCCTGAAATCATCATACTCAACATAAAGTGTGTCGTCAACCTGCTTTACGTAATATGAAAAGTCATCACCGATACCATAGGTAACCTTAACCTGATTATCCTGAGATTTAATGATTTTAACGTCGTTTGAAACTTCCTTAACATTAATAACATCAACTTCGTCAAAAGTAGCTGACATAATAGTCACTTTGCTGTTATTGTGCGGTTTAAAGAACACACCTGCACCTCCGAAAGCAAAAGCCAAACTCATACATAAAATTCCAAAACCAACCAAACTTGAGGCAATAATTAAAAGTACCTTAATAGATTTTCTCATACTTTAATCCTCCTTATCTCTTCTTAAAAAAGAATCTGAAAACTCCCTTTGCAGTCTTACCTGTTACCTTAGCCATAGCCTTGGCAAAAAGATTACATACTACAAGCCACATAATAGCAAGGCCCGAAAGGAAGGCACCTGCTCCGAAAAACATAAAGAAATGGGGTGCACCGCCTGTAAATAACACAATAAAGCTTGCCATTGTAAATGCAAAACCGCAAACCGCCAACGCCGCAAACACAGCGTAAAAGCAAATAACCAACGCCCAGATAACTATGTAAAAAGCAAGCATAATACAAAGCAATGCGGCCACAAGCGAAATCCACAAAGGCGAGCCTACAATAAGCATCACGATGTGCCAGCCTCTGAGCCTTACTCCCCTATTAGGCTCTTTGGGAGCAGGAGCATACTCAGAGAACAGCTCGTCAAGGTTACCTAAAGCGGCAATAGCCTCAGCCTCACTCATTCCGTCTTCCATTCGTTCAGAAATCATCTCGTAATAATATGTAAGAATACGCCTGCGTTCAGACTTTGGCAGGTGGCTTATTCTGCCTTTAAGCTCTCGTGTAAATTCATTTTTAGTCAAGTCTTTCAACCTCCCCTGTGATAAATCTATAGATGTTCATAATCTCTTCCCATTCTGACGAAAAATTTCTTAACCGAAATCTGCCTGCGTCAGTAATTTTGTAATACTTCCTTAACCTTCCGTTGTGGGCAACCGAGTAGACCGTAAGGTGGTTCCCCTCTTCAAGACGGCGTAAAATGGGATATAACGTTGATTCGGATATTGCGATATACGGCTCAATGTCCTTGATAATCTGATATCCGTAAGAATCGCCGTGGCTTAATGCCGCCAAAACGCATACTTCCAAAAGTCCGCGTTTAATCTGAGCATCCATAGTAACACCTCCCTACGCATAATACTATATCACGCATAGTATTATATGTCAAGTAGTATTATGGCAAAATTTGCTTAAGACAAATTTGAGCTATATTTTTACAATAATATACTTAATTTAATTTTTTATATTTACATTATTTATATTGCGTACTATAATGACCAGAATTGGAGGTATTTACTATGAACAGAATCGAAGTCAACGAAAAGAAACTCAGCATAATATTATTTGTTATTAGTGCAGTTGTGTATTTCCTTTTATATTTCGGAATATACAATCTGATTTCAGATAATTTGCTTAAGGTTTCTATTAATGCTCTTAACATTATCGAGTTATTTGTGATTGCATTTTTTGTCCTTTCAGTTGTTCCCTGCTCTTTCGGACTTAAAAAGCTCGCAACAAAATTTCTTGAAAAATGAGCAAAACGAAAGCCTTACCGAGCTTAAAACTTGGTAAGGCTTATTTTTATGTTTCCGGTAGCACGCTTGCGTGCATTATAAATTATTGATTTGGATATAAACTTAGTGTATTATTCAAACAACCAGCCGTTAATGCACATTTTCTCTACGCTTAACCTTTCCAAAGGCGGAAATGCCCACCGTAGCTAACGGTCGGAATTGCCCTCGGGTGGCTAACCTACTAACGTGAATAGATGCAACCGCAATAGTTTTGGCGGTAGAGGTTGTATTCTTTTGACAATTCTATTGAGCGAAGGTAACCGCCCTTTTTCTTAAAATCTGTACAAAGGTACGGTGTATCCAGCTCTTTCGCCAACTTCACGCCTATTTTATTAATAGCATCTGCATTCTTTAAGGGGCTTAGCGTAAGGGTTGTGGCAAAAAAGTCGGCAGAGTTTTCTTTAGCAAGCTTTGCGGTATACCTAAGACGCTCTTCAAAACATTTAATACATCTTGGGCCGCGTTCGGGGGCATCTTCAAGCCCTTTGGCAAGCTCAAAAAAAGTTTCGGGATTATACTCACCCTCAATAATACTTACAGGATACTTAAAATCCATTTCGTCAATAAGGCGTTTTTCTTCACTCAGCCTGTAAAGGTACTCTTCCTTTTCTGTAATATTAGGATTGTAAAAAACAACTGTAATCTTAAAATACCTACTTAAGTACTCAAGGCAATAGCTTGAGCAAGGTGCACAGCAGGCGTGAAGAAAAAGAGCAGGCACTCTTCCCTCTTTTTGATTTTTTTCTATTAATAAATCCAGCTCACGCTGGTAGTTTCTTTTAATTTCAGACATAGTTTAAAATCTCTTTAGGGGTGTTTACTATAATTTTCGCCCCTGCTTCTTTAATTGTTTCAACACTTCTGTAACCCCAACTTACGGCTACAAGCTCAACACCTGCGTTAGCTGCAGTTTTAACGTCAACCTCGCTGTCGCCAATGTAAAGGCAATCTTCTTTTTCTGTTTCAAGTTCTTTAAGCAAAAGCTCAAAAGCCTGAGGATGCGGCTTACGCTCAACACCATCACGCTGACCGTAAAAAACATCAAAGGTGAAATCAGGGAAGCATTTTTTTAGAATATCCCCAACAAACCTCTGACCTTTGTTGGTAAGCACAGCGGTTTTTATGCCTTTAAGCTTTAAAGATTCAAGAAGCTCTCTTACTCCCTCATAAGCTATAGTATTATCATTTGAATGGGCATTGTAATGCTCGTCAAAATCCGTGCGTACTTTCAGGTAAAGTTCATTATCAGTGCCAAGCTTACCCATACTTCTGCGTACCAAATCTTCCATACCGTTACCTACAAAGGTGTAGTAGTCGCTCATAGGGTGCAAAGGTAAATTATGTTTTTCAAGAGCAAAATTCACGGCATTGCCAAGGTCGGTTATAGAGTCAACCAAGGTACCGTCCAAATCAAAAACAACTAACTTTTTCATACACAATCCTCAATATCAAATTCCTTTTTCCTGCTCCATTAGCACAGCTCTGCAGGGGGCTGCCTCGGCACCGCTTACTTTAACAGGAAATGCACAAAGAGTATACTCGCCGTCACGGATTCCCGTAAGATTAAGCCCCTCTAAAACAGCAATATTCGCCCTTGCAAACTCCATATGAGTTCTGTACTCGTCAAATCCTGTGGAAACAGAAATACCGTCGGTGCCAATAAGCTCGATATCACTATCGGCAATGACCACCGCCGCACTGTAAGAGAGAAACGCCTCGCCGTCACCGTGAAGAAGAAGACGGCGCTTGCAATAAGGAAGCAGTCTTTCCATATCCTCGCCTGTAAGTATACCCTTGATACTTACAACCGTACACTTGCCGTAAAAACGTGACAGCTTCATATCCTCGATTTTTGCACCGTCAGAATCGTAGTGAAAAGGTGAATCGATATGAGTTCCCGTGTGCATACAGGTTTTTAAAACCGACAGATTATAGTCATCCCCATTATGAGTACTTTTTATGTATTCAAGAGAAGGCTGAGGGTCACCCTCATAAACCTGAGCGGTTAATATATCAGTTGAAATATCATATAAAAGCATACATCTCACTCCTTAATGGCATTATAACACAAATCCCTGTGCATAGCACAGGTGCGGCATCGCCGAAATAGCGATTGCTATTTAGATTTTGTTAAATGTTCTCTCAGGCATCAAAATCTTTGATTTTGCTTATGCCGTGAGGTTATTATAACACAAATCCCTGTGCAAAGCACAGGTGCGGCATCGCCAAAATAGCGATAGCTATTTAGATTTTGTTAAATGTTCTCTCAGGCATCAAAATCTTTGATTTTGCTTATGCCGTGAGGTTATTATAACACAAATCCCTGTGCATAGCACAGGTG
>JAFTIP010000002.1 GCA_017456845.1 Ruminococcus sp. | reverse complement strand
GGATAGAGCAACTGCCTTCTAAGCAGTAGGTCCGGGGTTCGAGTCCCTGTTGGCGCGCCATATGGTGACTATAGCTTAGTTGGTTAAAGCGCCAGGTTGTGGCCCTGGAGACCGCCGGTTCGAATCCGGCTAGCCACCCCATTTGATCCATTAGCTCAGTTGGCAGAGCACTTGACTTTTAATCAAGGTGTCCGGAGTTCGAATCTCCGATGGATCACCAAAAGCCTCCGAGTTTTTCGGAGGCTTTTATACTTGATTTTTCTTAGGTATTATGGTAGTATAAATTAGCAAATTGAATATTGGGCTGTAGCCACGCGGTAAGGCAACGGACTTTGACTCCGTCATCCCGTGGGTTCGAATCCCGCCAGCCCAGCCAAAATAGCCCGCACGAAAGTACGGGCTATTTTTATATCAATGTGGGATTCGAACCCTGAGAGGGTGAGAAGCGTTAAGAAACAGTCCACCGTACTGTTTTCTAACGGTCTTTCGATTCCCTTCATCTAACGTTTATATAAAAAATAAAGGTACCCTTTACAGGATACCTTTATTTTCTATGGAGCGGATGAAGTATGCTCATATATGAATAAACAAAGATTTCGCCAAATAATCCGCATAATAGGGAAGAGTCGGCTCAAACCCACGACCTAAAAATGTGCCACCGGCACATTTTATTAACGGTCTTTCGATTCCATCCATAAGCGAAGCGGATGAAGTGCCTTCGGTTAATGCGAAAAACATCATATCGCTTGATAATTCGCATAGTGGTGAAGAAACAGCTTAAATCCACGGGCTAAAAACAGTCCACCGGACTGTTTTCTTTACGCCCTTTCGATTCCCTTCATCCTAAGTGAAATAAAAACAAGGTACCCTGATGGGTACCTTGTCTTTATGGAGCGGATGAAGGGAATCGAACCCTCACGATCAGCTTGGAAGGCTGAAGTTCTACCACTAAACTACATCCGCGTATCGTCAACGCCAATGATTAGACCATAGCGCTAACGGATTTGTCAACAAAAATTATGTCATATTTACTGCTGACTGCCATCAATTCTATAAATATTCTGAGAATCAATATCTATATTAGGAATAATTATAGGTTTTATACCTGCATTTGCAGTTACGGTTGTAACCAAAGCTTTAACGTAAGGGTAAAGAATTTTGAAGCTTTCGGTGTGGATCATTTCTTTAGTAGCGCCAGGTGCATAAGAGAAAATACCTACAACAACTACTTTTATGTTAAGCTTCTTGTCATCAGAGGTGTCGCCTGTTTCAACCTCAAACTCGCCTCGGCAGATGTTACCTTGTCCGTCCTTTGGGTATTTAACATTATAAGAGAATTTATTGCCAATTTTAATCTGTACGTTGGGGGCAGGTCGGTTAAAAAAGTTTATATCAGAAACCGTGTAGGCTTTTAGCTCGCAACAAGCCATGAAAACATCTCCTTAATAGGTAAATTTTGTTTAAATTATAGCACATTGCTACAAAAAAGCAATATAGCAAAAATATATTTCTACAATGTTTTGAAAAAATATTAATATTTCTCTTGATTTTCTGTTTTTATAGTAGTATAATAAACCAAGCAGTTTATTCTGTAAAAATTATGTTAGGAGATGAAAACTATGAAAAATCAGTTCGCAAAAATCGTTGCAGTTCTCATGGTTCTCGCTATGGCTGTATCCGTTTTTGGTCTTTGCGCATCTGCTGCTGAGACAACAACTGAGGCTCAGGTAGCAATTTTAGGTGACGTAAACTTCGACGGTAAGGTTACAATCCAGGACGCTACTCTCATCCAGAAGGCTATTGCTAAGCTCGCAACTCTTGACGAAGCTCAGGTAGAAGTTGCTGACGCTTACGAAGATGGCGATGTAAACGTTAAGGACGCTACAGCTATCCAGAAGTGGATTGCTAAGTTCGAGGATGCAAACCAGAACATTGGCAAGCCCATGGCTACAGCTGATGAGGCTACACCCGGCGAGGCAACTCCTGAGGAGTCCACACCCGGTGAGGCAACTCCCGAAGAGTCTACTCCCGGCGAGGCAACTCCCGATGAGGATGCTACAAAGGACGAAGCAACAGCTGACGAGCCTGCTAAGTTCTACACAGTAGCTGGTGCTGAGGGTCTTTGTGGTGTTAACTGGGATCCCGCTCAGAACGTAATGACTGACGACGGCGATGGCACATGGAGCATTACTTTCACAGGTATTGCTGCAGGTACATACGAGTTCAAGGTTGTTGAGAACGGTGCATGGGGCAACCCCGACTTTAACCTCGAGGGCAACGCTGCTAACGGCGGTGCAAACGCTAAGGTTGAGGTACTCGTTGACAACGCTACAGTAATCATCGGCTTCGATGGCGAGAAGGCTATTGTTGAGTTCGTAACTGCTCCTGCAACACAGGACGAGGCTACAAAGGACGAAGAGACTCCTGTTGAGCCCGCAACAAAGGACGAAGAGACTCCTGTTGAGCCTGCTACAAAGGATGAGGCTACAGCTGATGAGGTTGCTTTCTATCTCGTAGGCTGGATCAATAGCGCTGACATTTATGACACAAGCTACGCTTTTGTAGATGGCGTTGTTACAGTTACATTAACAGCCGAGAGCTATGTTGCTGTTCAGGATGAGAATGGTACAATTTACTGGACAAACGGTTGGCTCGGCAAAGATGTAACAAGTGCAGTTCTCGCAACTGACTATGCTACAACTGATAAGCTTTTTGTTCCTGCTGGTACAGCTACATTCACATGGGATGCAGCTACAGGCACAATTTCTTACACAGTAGCTTAATTTTCACCTAAAAAACAAACACATTTAGGAGTTGACTTTTGTCAACTCCTTTTTGTTTATTATCTCATAATATTAACGCAATATACGGGGACGTAGCTCAGTTGGCAGAGCCGTCGGTTCGCATTCGAAAGGTCGAGAGTTCAAACCTCTTCGTCTCCACCATAACGCACACATACGAACCCGCACCGCTTACCATAGCGGTGTGGCGTAATGTGTTTGCAATAAGCATACCAACCAAATAAAAAAACGCCCAGGGGCGCAAAGGCTCCTGGGCGTTTTTGTCTTTCTCTCGTGCGTGTGCGTGTATAGCGTGCAGTTAGGCGGTTAGGCGGTAAAATCACCCTCAAAACCTCCTATTTCATAATCATTATATAAAAAATGTTAGAATGTTAGAAAAGCACAATAAACCTTGTTATAGCTTGGTTTTTCCGCAAAACAAACCGCCTAACAATTCACGCCGCAAAATGTTAGAATGTTTCTAACAATTTTACGCATAAAACATTTTGCACCGCACTTTTGTTAGAGGCTTTTACTCCTCCGTATCGGTGCCGCCGCTGCCGGCGTTGCTGGCATCCACCAGGCCCTCACCGATGATGTAAGCCACCACCGATGCACCGGCCATAATAATGGATGCCACCTCGGTTGCCACGCTTTCAGCAACGCCAAAAGCGATCAAAAGGGGCACAACAAAGCCCACAACGGCAACCCAAAACTTTCTGCTGGTCAATTTCTGTTTCCAATTCTTCATAGTTGAAAACCTCCGTTAAATTTTATGTACATCGGATGCGTTCACACGCCCCGTATATACCTTTTTGGTTTTTTCGGTGCTAACGAGCAGGATCTTGCCCTCATCCTCAACGCCACGCACATACAGCGTGGCCGTAGGCACCCAGGATGCCATTTTGCTGCCGTTTGCAAAGGTTTTTACACCAGCGTTACATTTTACCTTATCACCCTCGGAAAACGCCACAGCGGGCTTTTCAGCGGATGCAGGGGCGGTGCTTGCATTGATGGTAATAAAAGCATCGTACCCGGCAGCCTTAATCTTGTTAAGCATATTGGTGGCGTTGCCCTTAACCTTATAGGCACCAACCTGTACCTTGTAGAGCCCGCCCACCTGCACAATGTAGGTGGCAAAGCCCTTGGCCTTTAATTCGGCTGCAAGTGCATCCGCATTGGCCTTTTTAGCAAAGGCACCCGTTTGCACTCTATAAAGGGCATCGGTGCTCTCTGCTGGGGTTTCGGTAACGCCCTGGATCTGCTTGAGGTACTTTTCAACCTTTGCCTTGAAAGCATCCCAATGCGGGAGGATATACGCCGGGCAATACTTTTTGCTGTACCAACGCTGATGGGTGGTCAGCTTGTCAATGCCCAGGCCGTGGCGGTTGAGCAGAATAGCAGCCAACAGGGCACCTCTGTCCTCGGCTGCAAGGTCGGCGGTGCTACCGCTGCCATCCATAATGATCTCAATGGAAAGCGTGGTTTCATTGCCGGGGCCTCTGCCATCGGCGGCGTGCCAGCCCACCTCATCCTCACGGAGCTGCTGCCAGCAATCCGTTTCATCAATGAAATAGTGCACACGCACATCGCCCATATTGGCGTTGGGCCAAACAGCACGGGCGTACTGCTCTGCATCGTTGGTACCCTTTGCCTCCTCGATATCGTTGGTGTTGTGGATCGTAACCTCCGCAACCTTACCGGTGCCGCCGGAAAGCAGGCGATCCGCTTTGTACTGATCGCCCTTTTTATTGCCGTTCCAATTCTTGGGCCATACGGCACCCCAGGGGATGATTTTTTCCTTGATAACAAGCCCGTGCTCAACACGGATTTTGTCCGGTGTCAAAAATGCCATATTAGGATCCTCCTTTTATTCTTGCCCGTGGGCTTTTTTATTGATGTGTTTTTCTATGCGGTCAATAGCCTCCGATACGGGGCCATCACAGCCCTGCTCTGCAAGGCCTTTAAGGCAAGCCAGCAAACCATATACCACCAGCGTTTGCTCCTCCTGTATGCCCTCGGTGTCCTTATGGTGCATAGCCCTTACATCCGCAATGTCCTTTGCGTGCTGTGTCTTGAGGTCGGCAATATCTTTGGCGTGCTGTACCTTAATGTTGGTAATTTCCTGGTCTTGCTCCTTTTGGTGGTTTATCCACTTAAAGAGTTTCCAGCCCAGGGTTACAAAGCCAACGAGGGCAGTTAATACCGCCCCCGCTGTGATTATTGTTTGTGCATCTACATACAACGCTGTGGCCCTCCTTACTCAACAACCTGCCAGCCAGCAGGGTAAGCCTCCGGGCTCCACACATTGCCATCAATAAGGCTTTCATATACAACGCCGTTGTACATAACCTTATCACCCTTGCTGTACCCGTTTGTGCTGTCGGGCTGTTCCCATTCGGGGATAACCGTAGGATCCGGGATGAGCACCTTTGCAAATAAGCTGGGTGCTGCTGTCGGTGTCCAGGTTTCCTGTGAGGTGTGGGCCTGCAAAACGGTGTAAAGCACCCCGTTGTACTGCACCTTTTGGCCGGCGGTGTACGCTACACCAACCGCCCAATGCGGAAACAGAGCAACGCCGTTGAGGGCATCCTCATCCGGCAGGCTTTGGGCTGCCTTTTCAATGAGGGGGCGTAACTGCCTTGCATATTCTGTAAGTGTCATTTACTCCACCCCCAAAATAATTTTGGTTGCCTGCAATTCCTCCTGGAGCACAGCGTTTTGCTTGGTGAGGTCTGCGTTTGCCGCTTTCAAGCTGGCAACATCCTCCTCAAGGGCAACAATACGCTTGTTTTCGGTTTCCGGTTTCTTTTCCGGCACCGGAGGCTCCCAGGCCGAGGCGGTTTCAAACCACCCCTCAAAGTCGGCGGCAATTTCTGCCTCCGTGGCATCGGTACGCATATACGCCTCATCGGCCACATAGCTTACCTCGTTGGTTTCCGGATCCACAACCTCGGCAATGTTCTTACGCATCCAGAGATCTGCATCCCCGGAGGGTAAAACCATATACTTGATGTTTTCCGGGCGTTCTGTAAAACACGCTTTTGCAATCATACTGGTACCTGTCCTCTCTTTGCATTTATACTTATTACCCTTGTAGCGGCTTTGAAAACCGCCTTGAGGTGTAGGGCAAGGGCAACCCTTTGGGAGTTGGTATGTACAAAATAGCCCTTATAGGAAACGATACGGCGGGCGTTTTGCAGGAATATTTGCAAACCTGCCTGCATACGCCTCCAGGCTCGTATAAGGGCACGCCGTGCTTTTATAAAGGTGCGTGCCCTTATCGTTGTACATTCCTTGCTTACCACAAAGCCCATCATATCTGGAGGCTCCTCCGCTGTGAGCTTTATGTGGTGGTTAGGCTTTATGCAAAGCCCAAGCTGCGTGAATAGGTACTCCTCAAATTGCTTTGCGGCAAGTTTGAGATCCCGCTTTGATGCAGAGAACATAATCACATCATCCATAAACATAAGTATGTGGGTGATAAGGTGCTGCTGTTTTCCACGGCGTACCTTGCACATTTGCTCCGAGGCGTAATGGTATGCGTAACTCATAACATAGTTACATAGCCATTGGCTTAAAAAGCTGCCTATGGAAAGCCCACTCTCGTATGTACTGATAAGAGCACAGACAAACCACACGAGGGTTGGGTTTTTGCGTATATCACGCTCAAGTAATTTACGGATCGTGCGGCAGGTAATGCTTTCAAAGCAATGCCGCACATCCATTTTGTCATAGTATTTAGTGCCTTTGGGATCTTTGCGGATCCACTTTTCAAGCACCTTTTTGCCATAAATTTGGCCACGCTCCGGGATGCTTGCACATTGGAACACGCCAACCTTTGCCTTTAACATAGGCATAAGTGCATACACGGCTACATAGTTCATACATTGCTGCATAGCACTTTCAATACCGAGCCTGCGTTCTTTTCCGCTGCTCTTGTCTATCCGGTTACGATACTGAATAGGTGGCAGGTCAAGATCACGGCGTTTTATACGCTCGGTGATCTCAACCGCTATACCGTGGGCGCCGCCATAACGGCTGCTCAAACGCTTAAAACCTGGGCGGTTTCGCTTTTTGGGATCCGTTATGCACAGGTACACCCACGGCTCTATTGTATCGGGATCGGTGATGTCAACCTTTTTACAATAGGTTTTCACGCTATCCCTCCTTATGATCGTCTGGTTGAGCACAAAGGCTTTCGGTTTTTCTACTAACCTCCGGCGGTGGCCTCATACACCACCGCTGCCGCAAAAGCGGTGCCGGTTACATCTCAATTTTCGGTAATTAGCCGAGGCGGGTGTTTCCACCCGTGATGTTGCCATCAAATGTACTGCGTAATAAATAAAATATCTTTTACCAGATGGGCGGGCGCCGATGTTCCAGTTAGCATTGCCGAGGCCATTGTTCAAATTAGCACAAGCAAGGCCGCTGTTGCCGCCATTGTTCAGATTACCAAAGGCCTGCCACAGCAAGGACAAAGGGCACGAGGGTCCACAGTACATCCCTTATTGAGGGGCTACCGCCCCTCTTATACGCCGGCCACAGCCGGCGTAAATTCACCCCGGTTGCCACCGGATCCACACGGGCGGGCGCCGACGGCCCAGCTAGCATTGCCGAGGCCATAGAACAAATTAGCACAAGCAAGGCCGCTGAAGCCGCCATTGTTCAGATAACCAAAGGCCAGCCACTCACGCCAGCCAACGGTAGCCAAAGCATCACGGTATGTGGCTGAACGGTAGCCGGTTGTTGAGCTACCCGCAAACTGTGTGGGGATCATATAACTTTCCTGGTTGTTGGCATCCCAATTAAGCTCTGCGTTGTATTTCCACGCAGCCGCCTCCTCTTTGGGAATAATGCCAAGCGTAACAGCGTTGGCGCCTGCCTTGCTGCTTACAATGTCTGCCGCCTTACGGTCCGCATAAACGGTGTAGCCCACCTCTGCATCCTCGCAAAGGGTAATATCGGCAAGCACCTCGTACATACCGAGCATTACCTCAATGCCCTGGATCTTAAAAGGCTCCTTGCCGCTGGTGTTGTTGGTGGGGCTGCCATCGTTGCCCTGTACACCGTCTGTGGAGCCCGTAGCCCACGGTTGCGGTACAAGGTAATGCACACCTGCCTCCGTATTGAAAACGGCCTCTGTGTCTAACACAACGGCCTTATAGGCTGTGCCATCAATGGTAACATCCTCAATGCTTGCAACGGTGGCAATGTCGTGTACATCGTAGCAGGTGGCTTTGCCACGGTCTGTGCCGGTGCCGATGGAAACACGGGAGCCGACAATAAAGTAATTGGCATTGGATGCAGTAAGCACAATGCGGTTTACGCCGCTTTCCGACACAGCCGCAATGGCTGTGGTAGTGTAGTAATATCTACACCCACTCATTACACCGGCGTTACCAAGGTTTGCGTACTTGATCTCAAGCATAAGCTGCATAAATGCGTTATCGCACATACTGGAGCCTGCGTACTGGTTGCCCCTTGCACGCCAAAGGTTAATTTGGCCGTTGTGGCTGATCGAGGTTGAGCCCTCGGAGCCGGGGCGGTATGTTGCGGGCTGTACACCGGAAACGCTGGAAAGCAAGCCGTTTGCATCATAACCTGCGGCGTACTTGGCGTGAATAACAAAACCACGCACGCCGTTATCGGATGCACGCACAGCCTCCGGCAGAGGCATAAAGCCCTCGGCATACTGTGCCTTGTATTCCACGGTTTTTGTGGTTTCATCGCTGGTGCGGCGTACATAGCCGGTCATTTGCATAACACCCACGAGGCTATCCACCGGCTGTGCAGTAAATGCACCGTAAACGCCCTTGATGGCGTGGATAACGGGCTCAAGGCTGTTTGCATCAATGGTGTAATTTACATCAAAGCAGGCAAACAGCGGGAGGTCTGCATAATCATCCTGGCCAGCGGTTGCAATGGTGGAGGGGGTACAAACAAGCCCCTCATTGTCAGCCATCTTGGTGCCCAGGGAGGTGTTGCTGGTGTTGTAGCGGTAAAATTGTGAGGTATAGGTTTGCGTAACCGCAGAGGCAGCGGCCTTAAAAAAGCGGTCAGCAAGGTTTGTGAGGCTGTCATATTCGGCATTAGCGTTTACAAACACGGTAAATGCCTGCTTGGTGCCGTACTGCTCAATAAGAGCCGGGATAATAAACAGGTCATTTGCACCGTTTGCACGCACCTCATTAAGGGGCAAGCGGTAAAGGGCTTGCTTGCCGGATCCATCATCCTGGATGCCAAGCACATAAGCCTCTTTGCTTACTTTTTCGGGGATGGGTTTTTCAACAACCGAAACAGTATTTGCCATAGTGGTTTAGTCCTCCTTGTTTTCAATTAAATAGGCTCCCCGTTCATCACGGAGGAGCCTGTTGTTTTCGTCAGCAATAAAGCCGTACCCAGCAGGTGGCTCAATTACTGCGTTTTTGCCTTTTCGCATAAGTAAAAGGGTTATGGGGTTATTGTCCTTTGGTGTGGGGATCAATACAGCCATATTTGCCATATTATCACCCCTCTACAAGCACAACCCACTCACGGGCATTATTGAGTACATACACCATACCTGCATTTGCTACAAGTGCGGTGCTGCCTGGGCGTGGTCTGTTGATGCTCTTGTTATCTTTACCGGTGGGCAAAGTTGCCACATCCTCAATGTTATCCACAATATACTCATTGTAAGTACCCTGGCCATTGTTGAGGTAGTTTCCATCCTCTCTTAAAACTGTGTACATTTACTTTACCCCCCCCTCTTATCTAAATGCGATGTAATAATAGCGGTGGCCGCTTTCGTTGGATCGGATCTCATTGCTGGTGTAGTAATTCACTCTAAAACCGCCACTCACAATGCCCAGCACGCAATAGTAATTGCTCCAGGTTGTGGTGTAGGTGTTAGAGGCGTTACGGCTTATAACATTGTAGCCAGACAATGCCAAGCCACCGTGCAGATCGTCAATATCATCGTGGGTATTACCCTCTGCATCCATAAGCAATACGGCTTTGGGGGTAAAGCCCAGATCAATGGTGCGCCCCTGCACATTGTTACCGTCATACATACCGGTAACGAAAAGGTTTTCAGCAACGAGCTCAAGCAAAGCGTTGAGCGTGGTAACGCCCGTGCCGCCCATAGAAATGGGGAGCGTGCCAAACTGCGGTGCACCTGTTGATTTTGAATATAAGGCACCCACGCCCCTTAAATAGGATAAGGTGGTACCACCCGTGCCACGCACCAAAGCACCGGAGGGGAAAGAGCTTGCACCTGTACCGCCACGGGCAACGGGCACCGTACCGGCGTTAATGTCGGAGGCATTGTGCGTGTGAGCCTTTGCCGCCGCATTTACCTGTGCGGCTGTTACACCGTGCGGGTTGCTCCTGTTACCGATGTGGCTAATAAGGTTGGTGATCGCCAGCTTGATTTTTCCAAAGGCGGTGCTTAACTTTTCACCGGAGGTAAGGGTTGCAAAGGAGGTTGCGGTTTCATAGGTGGGCGTTTGATCGTTGGTGCTCTTGTTGGGAACATTACCAAGCCCCACCTGCTCCTTTGTAACGCCGTGCGGGTTTTCCATATTTCCGGTGTGTGCCTCAAGGTCAGCAGCAGAGGCATAAACAAGGGAGCTGTTAATTGCCGCCGCCACATTTTCCGCATCGCCTATGAAAAGCAGGGCGTTAAACTCCATTTCAAGGATGCGGTTTGCATTGTTCGGTACATAGTCGGCTGTGCTTTCATCCTCGTTGCCAAGGGCATACAAAAGCTCCTTGGTTTCATCATCCGGATCCTTGGCATAAAAGCCCGCCTCCGTGATATGAAAGCCACTCACAACGGTACCGTTGGTAAATGCAGCTGTAAGGGTAACATATTCCTCACCCACCTCGATTTTGGAAAGCTCAACAGTAAGCAGGGGGTTTACCAGCCCCGTTGCCGCTTTCGCATCTTGAGCAGGACCGTTACCAAGCTGTATTTTGGTAAAGGTGATGGTTTCACCTGTTAATGCCCGGAGCAAAAGATTTTTGCCGGCATCCGTTAAGTTAGGTGTCATACAACAACCTCCTCATAAAGTATTTTGCTGCCTGCCTCCTCCATAAGCACAATGCCGTTTTCGTCTGTCAAAAGGTTTATGTTATCCATATCCCAGGCAGGCGTTTGCATTGTCTGGCGCACCGAGTGCCGGAAAGCGGCACCTGCAAAGTGTGTCATTTCAATTTTGGTAAGCAGGATGAGGGGATCTATAAGCACATTGGCCGATACATACCGCCTCATATCCTCCAAAATTCTTATGTAGTCAACAGAAACGGGCAACGCTGCCCGGAGCGTGTACTCATTGACGGTGGGCAAGCGGCGTGTATCACCGCAGGAGGTTTTTAACCAATTCACCAGCCAATTATAGGTATAAACCACGCCATAGGTCCAGGCGGTTTTTATACGCTGCTTACGCTCCTCCAGCGTTTCCGTATTAAGGGGGATAATGTTGAGCTCCTTTTCCCATACTGCAACGCCCTCCTCGGTTGCGGTATCAATAAATTGATTATCCATAACAAAGTTAAGGGCATCCCAAGCCAGCTCAAACTCCGGCTGCTGTGCGGCAGTTATCTGCACATACTCAAGCACGGCCTGCAATACGGGCGGGAGGTAGTCAATCAATTTTCTATCATTCATTTATAACACCTCGCACGGGGATGTAGTCCTCACCAAGTGTTATATTGGCGTTGCCGCCATTGATCTGCGTGCCGGATATATCCATAACAAAAGCGGAGCACTCTTGCAGGATACGGCTTTCAATTTGGGAAATACGCACAACCAGGTTGGTGCTGCTTTCCCAGGCCTCGGCAAGCTCATTGAAATAGTTATCAATAACCTCCTCAATGTAGGGCTTTGCGTTGGCCCACACCCAGCCTGCCGTAAGCACAATGTTGGTGGTAATGTTAATGGTTTGGAGCTTAACACCATCCACCTTAACGATGTGGCCAATAGGGGCAAGCCCCATACCCTCACCGGCATTTTGCGTGGGATCAATAGTGGTTTGTACGGTTTCAAGCAAAAGCTCCGAGGGTGCAGAGTTGTTGGCAGCCATAACCACCAAGCGGACCGTGCCGCCCACCGTGAGCTTTTTATTGATGGCAGCATTGTAAATGGCTGTGATCCATTCCTTTGCCGCCGTGTCGGTTACACCGGCCATACCACCGGCAAACCACGCCTGCACCGCCTCGGAGGGAATAAAGGCAGCGGGCGGGGTGTCGGCGTTCCATACGGGGTGCACCTTAACGGCGGCCACACCATCAATGCTCAAAACTTTTTGCTTGTAATCTGCTTGGTTTCCACCAAACGCCTGCGATTGGAGGGCATCCAGGATCCTTTGCCTAAATACCTCCGTATCTTCCTCATCATCACCGGGGATAAGCAGCTCAACGAGGTTTGCGGATGCCAGCCCGTCAATGTACTCAATGGGGATAAGTGCCCCGGTGTAGTCATTGGCAACCGTGCCGGCGGTTTCGCAAATAACCTTGTGGCTCAAGCCCGTTGCCGTGTCCTCATCGGTAGGCATACGCTCTGCCACATAAAAGTTAAGATCCTCACAGGAAAAGCGTGCACCTGCGGGCACCTCAATATTAAACTCTGCACGGAATACCGCAGCACTTGCCGCTTTGGGCGCCATACCACGATCCTTTGCACGCTCAATAAGGTACTCACGGGGTGCGGTGGCAATATAAGTGGCCGTAAAAACAAAGTCCAGGCCAATGTATAACTGTGCCAGCTCTGCCATTGCCGGGGCATTGCCGTTATACACGAGGGAGCCCTCCCTCTTATCCAGGGTGGGGCTTACCCTTGCAAGTGCACTTGCAAGCAAGTTTTCAAAGGTACGATCCTCAAATAAGCTCATACCGCCACCTCCTTTGTTGTTTCAATATCGCCAAAAATCGTATGCACCGTAAAGGTAACAATAACTGATTTTTTAGTGGTTTCAAAAGCCCATTCGTCAACGCTCTCAATGCGATCATCCTGCGTTAGGGCCTCGGTAATTCGGCGCTTTGCCTCACTCATTACATAATCTTTGGGCTGTCCTATGAGGTCAGCAAGCTCCACGCCGTAGTTGTAGGAATATATGGGGTATTGGTACCTTTCCACGGATAGGATAAGGTAAACGGCCTGGAGCATCGCATCTGCCTCATCCGTCATACCTCTTATACGCCCTTTGTCTATATCCAGCTTGTAGGTGTGGCTGGGCTGTTCCTCAATGGCAAACTCCATAAGGTCAATATCATCACCGGTTTGCGGCAAAAATCGCATTTCAGCCATTACTTGGGCACCTCCACTCTGTCAAAGACAATAAATTTTTGCCCACCATCGCACCGGAGCAGGATAACCTTTTCACCCTTTTTAAGCCCCAGGTGCACCGTGTACTTTTTCTTACCGGTGTACTTATGGCTGTGGGAGGAAAAGGAGGCATCCCCGCTGCCGCCGCTTGTGCTTTCGGTGCTGTGGTCAACGGTCATATACACCACATAATCACGCACCGCATTGGTGAGTATGAGCTGCGCCGCCGTGAGTGTCATTTTTTGGTCAATGGATATTTTTAAGGGGGAGGCTGAAACAACCTCACCCAGACAAAACGCCATTGGCTTTTGTGCCATCACAGCATCAACGGCGGCACGCTTTACCGCTTTTACAAGTGTGTTTATATCAAGCGACAAATTTACCACCTCGCAGTTTTAACTCCATAAGGTGCTGGCCGTTGAAAAAGGTGTGTTTTACCTGCTCAACCAAAAGGAAATTTGAGAGGTTTATATCACCCAGCCCAAGCATAACCACCAGCATTGTACCGGCTCTTACCCTGGTATCACCCAAGGCATCCGATATTTTCAAGGTGCGGGTTTTTGCATTATAGAGTTTGAGCAAGGCATCTGCCATTGTTTTGGCATTGGTCGCATCGTTCAATTTTTCATAATACTGCAATACACCCCACTTGTTAATGTTGGAGCTATCCTGGGCAATGTACACCTGGCGGGTGCCGGCATCGCTGTCCTCATAGAGCAATTTTATTCTGTTGTATGTGTTATCGGCAATGCTGCTTTTGTATTCGTAATTGCCGGCTGTTTCCTCGTTAATTACGATGCCCAATTTCATATTGCCAATGTTGGTAAGCATTAGCTTGCCCGCTTTGTCATAGAGCACATACATCTCTGTTTTTGCCTTTGTGGTGGCATCCAAAGCGTTTTGTATAATGTCAAAGAGGCTTGTGTTTTCCTCTGTCCTGGTTTCGATTTTATAACCGGTATCATCCAGGGTGCCGAGGTTAAGCCCAAAGTCCTCTGCAATCATTTTAACAACCTCTGTGGCTGTTTTATTGCTGTACACATAGGTATCTTTGTTTTTAAGGTAATACAGCTGATCGTACACAGTAACCTTAACCTTTTCGGGGCTACTGCCGGATCGTGATTTATCGAACACAAACCCGTAAAACAACGGCTCACCATCCACCGAGAAACGGCAAGGATCGCCCTCCTCAAAAGAGAGGTTTTCCGTTTTGATAACCTCAAAGGTGAGTTTGCCGGGCTGCCCCTGCCGTTCCCATTCCACCGTTACACCGTCAACAATGGGCGGGTACATAATGGTTTTACCGTGTTGTATCAAAAGCTCATAGGTCATTACTTAACCTGTGGGATGGTGAAAGTTTGCCCCACATAGATAAGGTTAGGGTTTTTGATCTTATCCTTATTTGCATTGAAAATGAGGTTGTACTTTGCACCATTTCCTAAAAACTTTTTTGCAACGCCCCAGAGCGTATCACCCTTTTTAACGGTGTAGGTGGTAGCCTTGGGGGCGGTAGTTGTTGCCCGTTCCTTTGTTACAGTTGCGGTCTTTGTGGTAGTGGTTTGCTTTTGGGTTTGTGTCTGCTGTGTAACTGCTGCGGTGGTTTTCTTGGCCTCCGTTTCAACCTTAATGGTTTTGGTACCATAATCACGGTATTGCTTGAGGTTTACCTCCACCGATACATCCAGGCCGTTTGTGGCACTTTCTGTAATGGTGTAGTCCTCCACGCTTACCTTAATATTGGTATCAAAAAGCAGCCTGCCGTTTGGCGTTGTTCTGGTCATAATAAACTGCGTTGTGCTCCTGCCGGTCTTTGTCTTTTCCAAAAGGTTAAGGTAATACTCTGGGCGGCGGGAGCCGGTCAGCATCGGGAATGTCAGCGGCAGGGTGATCTCGGTGAGCCCCGGAGTGCGTAAAAAGTTTATTTCACCCTCATTAAGCAGCTCCAGCGTTTTGTTTTTGCCTTTGATCTTAACGGTCAGCTTGCTCGGTGTTTCCGGCATAAGCTGGCCAAACAAATAGCATTTATAACTCATCGTCGTGCACCCCCTCTGCTGCGGTACTCAACGCATCAACAAAGCCATCGGTAAGCTGGCCAACAACGCCATCGATATCGAGGTTGCTGTCAATGCGGTTTGTCATTCCCGTCATATCAATTTTAACCTCTGCGGTAGTAAAGCGGTTAATAGCCTCCTGCTCCGCAATATCACGCAAGTACGCAAGCTCCTCCGTGGTTTTATCGGTGCTACCGGCAAGGCTCTGGGTATCGCCTGCAATATCATCCAGGGTGCTACCGTAACCCAACGGATCCGTTGTTTCCGGTCCGGTGCTTACGCCCATTTTTTCAAGGATGCCGTTTACAGAAAGATTATCACCCATCCAGTCCTTAATGCCGGCGCCAACCTCTGCACCTGCGGCGTAGGCATCGGAGCCCCAACCGTCTTGGAATGTGTCAAAGGTGTTGAAAGCATCACCAACGCTGCCATAGTCAAAGGTGCCCATTGCATCACCAACGCTGCCATAATCGTGGGAGTTCCACGCATCGCTTACGCTGTCATACGCAAAGGTGTTAAAGCCCTCTGCCCACGCATCGCTTATGCTCTCGTAGCTTTCCTTTTTGCCGTTCAGCTCGTCAATTTTCTTGGATGCAAAATCGAGGCCGGAGGTGTCAATGTTTACACCCATCCAACCAAGGCACTTATTGGCCTTTTCAGCCAAAGATTTAATGCCCTGCATAATAACATCCAGCATAGACCAAAAACCAATTTGGATGCCGATCCAAGCGTTTTTGAAAGCGGTACCCACATTGCTTGCCGCAGCCTTGAGCACATTCCAGATGCCCATACCGAGGTTTGCAAACCACAAACCGGTATTTTTGATGATGGCCCACGCACTTGCACCAAGGTTTGCAAACCAAGCCCCGATGTTTTTAATTACTTGCCAGATAGCAAGGCCGAGGTTAGCAAACCAAAGCCCCACATTTTTTATAACCTGCCAAGCTGCCAAACCACAATTTGCGATCCACAGGCCAACATTTTTGAAAAGAGCACCCAGCCACCAAATTGCACCGGTGATCTGCTCCGTAAAGATAACGAAAACAACGATCAATGCAATAATGAGGGCAATGATCCAGGTAATGGGGCAAGCCCACAGGGCGGCATTTAAGCCGTATTGTGCCGCCGTAGCGGCAAAGGTCGCACCCGTTTGCATCATTTGGGCGGCTGCAAGCACGCCCTTTACCACCGCTGAAATGGTTTCAATGGCGGTAATGGCAAGCACAGCACCCTTGTAAAGCAAGAGGGCGGCAACCACGCCCATAATTATGGGGCCAATCGTGCTCCAGTTATCACTCATAAATGCGTATATATTGCTGATAACCTCAAACGCTCCCGCAGCCACATTGGCAACGAGGGCAAAGCCGTTTACAAGCCCGTTTATGGTCTTTTGCACCTTTGCGTTATTTGCAAGCTGATTGATTTTAACAAGCACAGGATCCATAGCCTTAATGGCTCGGTTTTTCATCGAGGTCCACACCTGGCTCCAGGTCTTGGGCATATTGTTGAAACGCTCCTCAACCTCATCCGCAGAATTGAAAACAGCCGCCTTAATAACATCGGCGGTAAGTTTACCCTCCGATGCCCAATCTTTCATTGTGCCGGTGGCTCCCTGCACATTCCGCATATAGTCCTCAATGCTTTTTGCAAGCAAGGGGGCATTTTCAATAATGGATCTGTACTCATCGCCCTGCAAGCGCCCGGAGCCCATTGCCTGGGTTAGCTGATACATAGCAGATGCCTGCTCGGTAGCGGATGCACCGCCCACAACAAAGTTTTTGTTTACCAGCTCTTGGAAAGCAATGATCTCATCGTTGCTTTTGAAAGCATTACCGGCTACAAGCCCCAGCTTTGATACTGTGGCCATTGTTTCCGTAAAGCCTGCACGGGCTCTTTGTGCAGAGGCGTAAATCTTTTGCTCAAGCTCCGCAACGCTGCCGCCATCGTCAACAATGAGCTCCAGGCGGGCTCGGTTGCTTGTCATAGTGTCCGAAAGTCCAACCGTTGCAGTTATGCCTTTCATACCGAGGTACGCAGCAGCCACACTTTTAATTTTACTTAAAAGCCCACCAGCATTTTTGGTGCCGGTGTTTAGGCCTCTGTTGAGGTTGTTCTGTTGATCGTTTATTGCACGGTAGTTTTGCTCCATAACATCAAGCTGGGCATTGGCTCTGCCAATTTCCTGCCGTGCGGCGTTAAGGTTTGAGGTGTTAATGCTTTGGCCGGAGGCACGCTGTACGGCCTCAAAGTTGCCAATCATCAAGCTCATAGCCTTGTTTATACGCCTTAATGCGGAGGTCATACCGTCATTGATAACAAGCTGCGATCTAACAGCACCCATAAGTACCTCCTTTCCGGCAAAACAACAGCAGGACCGTTAAGGCCCTGCTGCTATCGCCGTTTTGCTTTTCGTTTTGCCGCTGCCGCCTCTTTCTTTTCTTTGTCAACCCGTACATCAATGGCGGCCACAACAAAAGCCTGCTCATACGGATCTAACGCCAAAAATTCCGAGGGTTTCCAGCGGAATTTGTGGAGGGCGTAATAGGCATAGTTTGCCTCGGCCTCACCCTCCAATATTAGTTTTTTGCCTCATCCACCAGATCGCCCATATCGGTAAAACCGTTAAGGTCGAGGAGTGCGGAAATGTACTCATCAAATTCGCCGCCGGTAAGCATAGCGGAAATGAGCTGCTCGGCGCCCATAACGCCGTAACTTTCCTGCAATTCTGCATCGTTGAGATCCGGGAACACCGTACACCTTACGGCAAGTTTTGCCTGGTAGCCGGCGTTATCAAACTCCTGCGTGTACTGGCCACGCTTACCGCTTACCGGTACGCTCCTCATACAGCTTTTGCGGATCTTCTGGTTTTCACCTGCGGTAATGCAAGCGATCTCCCATTCCATAGGCTTACCATCCTCACCGACAAAGCGGGTGGATGCAACAATTTTGCGGTTTTCAACCTTTTTAGCGTTCTGTGCCATAAAAGCACTCAATGATTTTGCCATAAAGCAATTACCTCCTTAATTTTTGTGGCTTACATATAAGCCGGGTTTTTGTACTTTTCGGGGCGTGTAAAACCGCCTGCAAAGCCGCTGATCTCCTGCTCAATGAAATCATCCTCGGAGCCTGCCAACGAAAGCAGCACATCGCCATCGAGCACACAATCATTGTAAACCTTGGTTGTGCGGCCCATAGAGGTTGCCGGATCCTCGTTGGAGGTCTGGATGTCCATAGTGGGCATTACACCGGTTTTAATGAATGTGTCAAGCACATCATCAAAAATCTCGGTGCACTTGTAGATGGTCATTGAGAAAGAAAGCTCAACGGTGGTGGGTTTCTTACCCATAATGATGGAGCCCATACGGGGCACATCCTGGTTGGAAATGCTGGCCTTGCCCTCAAAGTTTTTACACATAAGCATTGCATAACGCTTACCATCAAGGGTAACAAATACCTCGGCAAATTTCGCAACCGGAGCATCATTGGTTGCCATAATCTTTGTATTACTCACTTACGCCGCCTCCTTACTTCAAAATAATGCTCATATAGAGCTGGCCCATTGCATTGACAATGGAAAGGCCGTTGAGCGTGAGCAGCACAGCCTTTTTGGTGTCGCCCACATCCACCGCCAAAACATCGGGATCAAAGTCCTCAACAGCACGGATGCGCTCCATTTCCTGGAAATACTTAACAATGTCATTCCAAAGCGTTGCACGCCCGGAGGCATCATTCGGTACCTGTCCGAGGTAACGGGTATTAAAGAGCACCGCAATATCGTTTGCGCTCTGGTCGCACACTCTTACGGTCTGGTTGCTTTGGAAATCAACGCCCTTTTCATCCGTGAGGGTAACGAGGGTGTTAATATCCTCCAAAACACGCACCGTGCCGTTTACATTGTGGAACATAAACTTGCCGGCTTTAATGAAAGCCTCAAGCTCTGCCTGGGTGTACTCCACATCCACAATGAGCTCACCATCATAAACGGAATTGGTGAGCGATTTATTGACAGCAACCGCCGCCTGTGCGCCAGCCACCCAATAAACAAGGGTGTGCTTGTTTTCGGTGGTAATCGAGGGGTGGGTTGTTTCATTCCAAACGCCAATAACGCCCTCGTAGTCAGCCTCCGGCTGCCAAGCGATCAGCTGGAATTTGGAGCCCACAGCATCACGCATACGCTCCGCAAATTTTGCATACAGCTTTACAACAGTTGCATCGTTGCTGGGGCAGCAGAGTGCGTTAAATGCGTAGCTTTCGATCTTGTCAAGGAAAGCCTGGTGATCCTCACCAGAAACAACAGCATTGGTGCCGTTTTTCATTTCCATACCTGCTGTACCAGCAAGCTGGGCATCCTTTTTGAAAATAACAAAGTCATTATCAACAAGATCAGCCGCCGTTGTAACGGTCTGGGTTTCATACGCAGAGCCACCAATATATGTGGTTACATCGTAAGCGCCCTCAAGGTCAACATTTGCCACAATGGCAATGGTAATGTCATTACCACGGGTGCCAGGGTGCTTTGCGGTGCCGTAGGTGTTAGAGGCCTTTGCGCCACCACTACCCAAGCGGTAGCAATAAACTTTGGTTGCGTGGCAGAAAATCTCACGCAATGCAAGCATTTCCGGGGCATCGTAGCCGTAGCCGAAAATAGCCTTGCTGTTTTTCTGGAAATCGCCGGATGTTACCTCAAAGATGGTACCCTCCGGGCCCCAATTCAGCTCAAAGGGTGCTGCTGCAAGGCCTCTATCGGAAAGAGCCGCCGCAGCCCTGGCCAAACTGGTAAAATTGATATAAGTACCGGGCATTACCTTATTTTGGGTAAGCCAGGTGCCGCCACCGTGTGCCATATTACTTTACCTGTCCTTTCATAAATTTTTCAATCAACGCATCCACCTGGGCGGTGGTATAGGTCTTGCCATCCTCAAGCAGGGCGTTGATAATATCCTGCCTGTTGGCGTATTTCTTTGAGGCAAGCAGCTGTGCCTTTGTGTGCACGGGAGCCACAGCCTCCGCATTGGTCTTTGTTGCCATAGCCAAGCCTCCTATTTAATTATTAGTGTTTCCGTATTAATTATTAGTGTTTCCATAGCATCCCCGGTTGCCTTTTCATAGACAAAATGGGGGTACCGCACAATGCAATGCAGCACACCATCCTCAATGGTACTTTCAAAGCCGGTGCCGTGCACCTTATCACCCTCCGGGGTGGTTATAGTGCCAATGGCTTTGGGTAAGAGGTTTGCCTTTTCCAGGCACTCCTCACGCCCGCCACCCTCGGTGGCATAATAAATAACATCAAAGGTAATGCTGCGATTTGCACGGGAGCCCATCTGCCCACTATGTTGTGGGGTGATCGGCAACACATTGAAATCACCGGGATGCAGGTCTTGCTTAACGGTCCTGCCGTGGATCTGCACCGCTGGAAACGCACGATGCAGGGCAAGTGTTACCCCGTCAAAAATGCTGTTATAACTTATTTCAGCCATTGAAAACCTCCCGGAGTAATTGATCGAGTTTCCGCTGTATAATCACCGGGGCCAACCGCTGCAGCTCCTCCTCCGATACGGTGAGGAAATACTGCCCATCAACCCACGATGCTTTGAGGCGTTTTCCAATAGCGGGTACAAAACGGCCTGGTGTCTGTCTGTGCCCAAATTCCACATAGCTTGCATACTCCACGGGGTTTATAACCTCAATGGTGTATGTGTTGCCCACCTTTGTAATTGGCAGGCTTTGGGCATAGGCTCTTGCACCAGCGTTTTTGCCGCCGGTCCATCCACGCCTTAATGTGCCGCCATTCTTGCCGGTACCCTCTGGGTACACACCAACGGGGGTGCGGGGTATAACGAGTGCAAGCAAACGGGCGGCAAGCTCCTTTGATACATCCCTGCAAAATTTATCAAGATCAATACGCTCCAGCCTTTGGAGGCGATCCTGTAATTGCTTGAATTGCTCAAAATCTGCTTTGCCCCATTTTGCCATTACGCCCACCCCTTAAAGAGCTCAAGCGGTATTTCCTTATGTGCGGAATAAACCGCAGCCTTACCGCTTTGCTCATACACCCCGGTGGTGCCGTTCTGCGTTACGGTGATTTTGGATCCTGCCGGGATAGAAACAGCCGGATCAATAAACAGCGTAACGGTTTGCTTTATTTGGGCGGCGCCGTTGGAGGGCTCCGTTACCTGGACCGTATCAAAAGAAATACGGCAGGGCTCGTTTGTGCAAAGGTCAACCTCCTTTGCCTCTGTACGCCCGTTGGCCTCATTGGTTTCGTTTTTACGCACCGTAACGGTGCACACGCCACGCCAGAGGCTTTTTACAGCGGCGGCAAAGGAGTTTATACCCCTCACCATTTAAGCCTCCTAAAAGCGGCAAAAACGCTTTGTGGCGGGTTGATAAAGGTATGCACCATATTATCAAACCTTGCCTCCGGCGTAAGGCTGCCATCCGATGCACCCGTAAACTCAACGGAAACATCGCCCTCGGTGATCTTTTTGGCGGGCGCCGTAAAGTCAAAATTTGCACCAAGCTGGTTGGTGTCCTTTTTGTCTTTAAGGAATAAGCCCACCGCCATATCAATGTGGGTGTAGTACAGCCCCTCCGGTATTTCCGTGCGGTTGATGTTCACCTTAATTTTTTCGGCGGCACGGTTAATGGAATAAGTAACGGCAGCATCCGGTGTGTCTGTTGCGGTTACTGCATAGCCAAGGCTTGCAAGCCTTGCCACAACATCCGTGTAAATGTCAGCCATCTGCTGCACCTCCTTGCTTATTCGTTAGGGTTGGCACTCAAAGCGGCATTGATAGCCTCAAGGATCGCATCCTTTGTGGTGGCATCGCCAATGTCAATGCCGTTATCCTTTGCGTACTTTTTCAGCTGTGCCACATTGAGCTTGTCGAGTGTAACCTCAACCTCCTCAACGGTACAGCCCTGTGCCTTAAACTGCTCGGCCAGGGTGGCGTTGTCGGTTTCAAATTCCTTTACAACACGCTTGCTGGCTGCATCCCAGATGCCGCCGTGCTTTGCATTGCTGGTGATCTTAAACATAACAGCACCCCTCCTTATTCAGTTGCAAGCCCCGTAATAGTTGCGTGGAGGAAAGCAGGACCGTGAGCAAGGCCGATCTCGCCGTAAATCTGCTTACGGTCAGCGGCACCGGTCTTTGCAAGATCCTCAAGGAAAAGCACGCCCTTACCGGGTACATCCTGGAACACAGGAGCCATAGCGGAAATATCCGCAATAAGGATCTGGTCAGCAGGCATAAAGGGATCGTAGCAGATGCCCATCTTAAAGAAATCGTTTTCGATCTCGGTGATGTTCATACCACCAACGGAACGGGAAGCAGGGGTGTTATAACCGAGCTGGCTCTCGTAAAGGGCCGTGATCGCCTGTTTCTGGAAAGAGTTGCAGAAAAGCACCATATTGCCGAAAGATGCGCCGGCATCGGCCATCTGCTTGTAAAGAGCCTTGAGCAGAGCCAAGGAAATAGCAGCACCGCCAGCAGCGATGGTGTTGTTATCCTTACAAAGCTCAAGCATACCACGGGTTTTGTTGGGCTCGTCTGCGCTTGTGGCTTTCTGGTACACGCCATTGATGAAAGTGTACTCAACATCACGAGCGATCTTTTCCAGGCGGCGTGCAATCTGCCAATCAAGATCGTTGGCGGGGTTTGCACTCTGGCCGGCAATGTTGAGGCCGGAAAGTCTGCCACGGTTGGCCTGCTTTGCGTAGGTCATAGAGATCGTTTCGTGGAAAATCTGGGTTACATTGGTTTTCTGCTCACGGCCAAGGGCTGTGGCAGCGGGTGCGGTTTCGGATGCAGTTTCGGAAATACCGGGCTGCTTTGCCTCCGGGAACTCATAGAGCACGCCGGTTGCAAACTCATCGCTTTCAGTTTTCAAGCCGCCGGAAAGGCCGCCGATCATAGAAAGCAAGGGGGTTTTGGTAGGGGAGCAAGTAAACAGCTCACCCGCATAGTTGGGCAAATTCCAGGTGTTGCCCGTTCCAGTTACATTATTAGGCATAATTTTTTACCTGTCCTTTCAAAAAATTTTAGAGTAAATAAACGCCGTTATCCGCTGCCTCACGCTTGACAGCAACGGCTGCGGCGGTGTTGCCGGTTTTTCTTGCCTCGGCAAGGCGTGCCTCGTAGGTGTCTGTACCTGCGGGGGGAGTGTTGCCGCCAGGGTTTCCGGGTGTCATACCCTTAAAACCAGGCTGCTGTGTGTTTGCCGCCTCAAACATAAAGGCTGTGCCCTCGGCCTTGGCCAAGGTTTCAATTTCTGCCGTTAAGCCCTTGACGGTACCATCATCGGCCACTTTGGCATCCTTGAGGAAATCTGCAAGCAAAGCCTTTGCAGCGGTTACATTCTTTGCACCTGCTGTGGCAAGGGCGGCCTCAACAGCGTTATCCAAGCGGATCCTTGCAAGCTCTGCCTCGTGTGCCTGCTTGTCAGCGGCGTTTTGGGTTTGCAGGTCGGTGATCTGCTGCTTGAGTGCATCAACATCGCCGGTTGACTTTTTAAGGTCCTCCAGCTGCTGATCTCTTGCCTTAACATCATCCTCGGCCTTTTTCTTTGCGGTGTTCACCTGGTTAAAGTCCACTTTGGAAACAAAGTTTTTGCCAATTTCAGCTGATACTTTGGCATCAATTTCCTCCGTGTAAGCATCACCAAGTATGGTTTTTAACCAATCCAGCATTTTTGTTTACCTCCTTATGGTTTTGGTTTGGTTGCTGTCCTTTTTGTCCGGCAAGTCCCGGTATTGCAACGCCCTGCTTGTATTCCGCTGGAGCCGGCGGTATTTTGTGTATGAAAAAAGCACCGTGCCGCAATAGCACGATGCTTTTAACACCAATATGGAAATTGTGAGGGGTTTACTCCTCAAGGTCTGCGTGGTACTTGCAAGCCCTGCATACTCTGCATTGCTGCTCATCCCACTTAATGCCCTCCGGCAGAGCCTCCGGCTTTATAAGCCTATCCGCTACATCGCAGATAAGGAGGCAATCATCGCCGTTTATTTGATCGCCCTTGACAGGGCAATGTACAGTTTTCATTTGAATACCTCCATAATGCGCTGTGTCATTTCGTCAAAATCGGCACTTGAAAAGGCCGTTTTTATTTTGTGCGTTTCGTCTGCCACATAGGCGGCTCCGTCAAGGCTGTAATAATTGGTATGGTAGCCATCCCAACGCTTACGGGTGATGGAGCACTTTGCTTTTTGGATATAACCCACCGCATCCTCCAGGGTGCAGCCGTGGCGGCCTGCGTGCTCATCGTTAAAGGTGAGCGTTGAGGTGTCAATGGGTTTGGGCGGTACTCTTACGGATCCCGTTACGCCGGTTGCCTTAATGGCTTTGTATGCCTTGTAATCGGCAGCGGTTGCCTCTGGTACCTTGCCCTTGTATCTGTACTGCCCGCAAAGCTCGGTATAAGCTGCGGGGCTGTCATATTTGAGCGTTTGAAAGTCTGCAAAGGTCTTGGGTGCCTCGGAGCCCAAACGCTCCTTGTAGGCTGAAAATTGGCCCTTGTCAGCACTCCTATTATAGCTCATACGGCGTTTTTTGTCAACAAAACCGGCACCGTGTGCATCGTCTTGCATTTTACGCCATTGCTTGTATGTGGTTTCTTTGGGCAAGGCGTAACGCTCCCCGGTTTCAGCATCACGGGCGTACCTCTCACCGATGCCCTCCATATCTGCAAAATAGGGGGCGGTGCATCCACGGCACCAAGGGTGAAAAGGTGGGGCGGTGCTGCCCACCACATAATCAACCATTTTGTACACACGCCCATCAAGATCCCCGCAAATATCGCAGGTGTTAATGTCGAGGGTTTCAACAATCTTGTACAGCTCAACCTCAAGCTCCTCAAAGCAATCTTTTTGTGCTGCACTTGAAAAATAGGCGCTTTCCGTCATAACCACACGCCCGGCATTGCTCTTGCTGGTATTAAACCGCTTTGCAATGGCCTCAATGGCTTTATCCGGTGCGGCACCTCGTGCCATCATTTGTGTAATTTCCTGGTTGACGGTTTCCACCAGCTTTACCTTATCGGTCCAGCAGCGTGCCGTAAATGTTTGGTTGTCAACGGTCCAGGGGCGGGAAAGCACCTTTTTTACAGCCTCCTCATTAAGAGCCTGCATAGTCCATCCCACGCCAAGGCCACGCTGTACCTCAAAAGCGGTGTGGTAGTAACTCTCTGTATAGGCAAGGCTGGAGGCGTTGGTTGTGGCTTTTATCCTTGCCTGTGTCAACGCCTCTGCCTGTTGCCGTAGTTGAAATTTAAGGGCATCCAATCTTGAAATGTGCACCCGTGCCGATGCGTTCTCAAGCTCTTTCATCCACGCACCGGTGAGCCCCATTTCTCGGCCCTTTTCAATGTACTCCTGCACGGTCCACATAAACTCCTTGAGCTCATCGGTGGTAAGCATACGCTGTGCCTCGGCAAGAGTTATTTGGTTGTTTACTGCAAAACGCTGGTACCAAGCCCGCATTTGCGTATCAATTTCCCGGATAGCAGCCTCAAACTGTTTCTCAAGGTTTTCCGCATAATCGAGGGCTTGATCTTTTAGGGCATCCTCCATAATCTTAAAGCGGCGTGCCCAATATTCTGCGTTATTCATTCACGCCACCGCCTCCAGCAGCGGGCTCCTGCGTTTTTCTGGCGGTAGCCATAAAGGATGCACGGTAAGGATCCGCAGCCAAAGCCTCCTGGGCTTTCTTTTCATCCTCCCCGGCAATACGCTCCAGCTCCTCCTCCGGATCGTCAACCCACGGATGCTGCTTAACAAGCGTTTCATTGGAAAGCCTGCCGCCCTGCTTAACAAAGTTATCAATGGCCTCGGTTTCATTCACCAAAATATCACGGTTAAATACAACCGTTACATCCTCGTTGGTGAAATCGCCCACGCCAATGTTAGCAAGGTGCACACGCACAAACCAAAGCAGATCCTCAAAGGCTGCTTGAAATTCGGTTTCCATACTGTTTGCATCAAGGTCAATATCGGAGTACATTGAGCGTATATTCATTTGGTTAGGTGTGCCACCCATACGCTCATCCTTGGCATCG
This sequence comes from Ruminococcus sp., assembly GCA_017456845.1. Lineage (GTDB taxonomy): Bacteria > Bacillota > Clostridia > Oscillospirales > Acutalibacteraceae > Ruminococcoides. Next base: position 95,252 of record JAFTIP010000002.1, on the reverse strand, counting down.
TAGCCCTTGGCGTTTTCAATTATGGCCTTTTTCAGCAGGTCCATAATGGTTTTGTAATTCTCGGCGTTTACCTCAATGGTAAGCGTATCAACCGCACCATCGGAGCCCTCAAAGCTGCGTACCTTAACGGCGCCATAGGTGGCCAGGTTACGCCTAAACTCACCCAGATCCTCACCATCGTAATTGTGGATAACCAGGATGGTGTTGTGCACATCCTCCTCCATATTGTTTACAAAGTTGGAAAGCATAAGGTTGAGGGCATCCTGCAAGCACTTAACACGGCAAATAAGCGGGATCTCTCTGTGGTTAGCCTTAAAGCAGATAAGCGGCAGGCGTTCCCAATTATAGCCCTGCACCTTGCCGGTCTTTTCGTCTGTTACGGTGATGTAGGAGCCGGAGGGTGCATCGTTATCATATACCAGGCTGCCGCTATCCCACACAAAGCGATCAATGCCGCCGCCGTGGATAACCTCAACCTTGTACACAATATCCTCGTTGCCCTTATCGTCATACACATACACGGGGAAAAAGTGCACAGCACAATCGAGCTCGGTGTGTTCGGTGTCAGCCCAGAGGGGCAGCACCTCGTGTGCAGGGAATAAAGCAATAGCAAGCTCGTTGGTGCCCTTGTAGTAAGGGAACACCCACACCTTGCCGCCGGTCAATGCCTTTTCAGCGGCAATGCGGATGGCCCTGCGGATCTTTTGGGTAAACACCTTGGAAAGTGCCTCACCAAAAGCCTTGTTTTTCGTATCAAAAATAAACGGCTGGCCACAAAGGTAATTTGCCTTTTGGTCAACCATTTTTGCATATTGGTTATCAATGATGCGGTTATTGGGCAGGTTGTCAACCTCTTTAAGTTTCCCATCCTCACCAATAACGGTACGCTTACGCTTTAAGATGGCTTGCTCACCGTCATAGTAAGCCTCACCCTCCAGCTGCTTTAAGCGTTCCGGTGATTTTAGCCAGGTTTTTATTTCGTGCTCCAAAAATTCCTTGTCTGTCATTCCCGGAGTGATATGTGCAGCCATTTTGCCGATCAACAGCACTTTGGTTGGCATATCGTAAAAATTTAGCACTTGCACGGCTGCCGCCTCCTTTAATCAAAACTGTAATGTGAGCCGTTGTTTATACGCTCGGCAATACCTGTGGTGGCATCGGGTGCATCATCGTGTGCATTTTTGCCCTCACGCTGGTATCGGCTCATTGCCTCGTAATATTCCGGCCATCGGTCTTTCCAATTTGCCGGGAAATATATATGATCCATAACCCAGGTGGCATTTGAAAGTATGCGGGCCTCTTTGTTTTCGCTTTGGTAAAAGCTCTCAATGTGGCAGCGGTTGGATCCCAGGGCAGCCAAGTGCCTTGTTACGGACCGTGCAAAGCCTCTGCCGCCGTTGTTACTTTCAATGTCAGCCCAGCCCACATTACCCGTTTTAAGCATTTGGGCGGTTTTCGGCTCTGTTACCTCCATAGGTGCCTTGGTATAAAGCACATCAAGCACATAAGCCTCTTTGTTATAAACGCCGTAGCTTATGCTGCAAAGGTAATCATCGCCGGTGTCGGCTGTATCTGTGTAGTTTTTGATCGCTGTAAATAGCGAGTGCCCGCTTGCATCGGTGGGCAGTTTGTCATAGGTCTTAAAGCTGCTATACAAACGGCCTTTAATGTCAATGGGCTCCTGCTGGTAGTTTGCGGATGCAATATCATCACCCATAGCCCGTATTTTTGATTTATAGGAGCGTAGGGATAATATTTGCGGGCACAGCATTGTGCCATCGTCTTGCAGGGCCTTGTACGATATGTGCCGCACCTTGGCGCCTGCCTCTGTATAAAAATCTAACGCACGCCCGGCAAGGTCCAAACTGTGCCAGCGTGTCATTATGATTATGATCTTGCCGCCCTCCTCAAGTCGGGAAAGCATTGTATTGGTAAACCACTCCCAATGTTTCTCAAGTGTATCGGCGTTGTTAGCCTCAAGGGCCGATTTTATTAAATCGTCAATAATAAGAATGGATGCACCAAAACCTGTGGCGGTACCCGTGGGGGAGGTTGCAAGGTAATTGTTATAACCACCCTCAAGGCTCCACAAGTTCATTGCACCATCGCCTTGCTTGATTTTAACGCCTGGGAATACATCGGAAAACACGGCCCGCATTTCGTCTGCCTTTTCCTCGGCAATGCTGTTACGCACGCCTTTGGCAAAGCTGGTGGAAAGCGTTTCATTATAGGAGCCGGTCATTATCTTTTCGGTTTGGTTTTGCCCCAGGATCCACTCAACAAAGCATTGGGCTGTACGGCTCTTGCCGTGTCGAGGCGGCATATTTACAATAAGCACCTCATCATCGCTTTGGTAAAAGTCCTGCAAATCGTGGCAAAAATCAATCAAAAATTGCCGATCTTTTTTATAAAAATTTGGAGCTTTGAGGTTACAATATCGCCAAAAATCACGCCTTGCAAGCTCTATTTTGGCGCCCAGCTTAACGGCTGCCGTGCTCAATCATCATCACCGGCATCGGCCAATTTAATAAGCTGCTCGGTAGTTAAACCGGCAAAGGGGTTGTTTTTAACCTCCCCGGATAGCTCCATACTTTGCTTATCACGCCACAGATCGGGGCGGCGGTTTTTAAGCCAGAATATTTGGGCGGTGGTGTCCGGTACAACCTCTTTGGTTACAACCTTGGTGGTTATAAGCTCCACCTTGCCCGTTTCGGGGTTTACGCCCCTTTCCTTTGTAGTTTCGGTGTAAGTATATCCGAGGGCTCTTTTAAGCAAGGCGTTTTCAACCTCTATATCCACAACATCCTTGCCCCTTTTTAGGGTGGCAGAAATGACAGAAAACTTATTTTTCCACACTCTTAATGTTTCTCGTGTGATGCCCATATTGTGGGCAATTTGCTCATCCGTCAAGCCATCCCGTGCCCAGGCCTCAAGCAGCAGCAAGCTGTCTGGCTCAAGCCACTTTTCGTATTTACCTTTTGCCATACGCTCACGCTCCTTTGTAACAAAATAAAAAGAACAGACAGCAGGCACCCGGAGAATAGGTGCCCGCTGCTGTTCCACCAAGGAGGCATTGCCTTATCGGTCAATACCCGCAGTTTATATTTTATCATAAATGAAACGAACAGAACGAACAAAACAAAAATTTTTTAATTATTTTGCTCGTTGGTTTTCTTTATGTACCGGTTGCACGCCATCCTTGCACCGTCTGCGGTACAATCACCGCCGATGCTAAAAGCCAGCTGCACCCACGAAAGCCCATTGATAAAACGCAGGGTAAAGATCATACGCAGGTTGCTGTCCGGTATATCCGCAATGTAACGCTCAAGCCTGTTACGCTCGTGTTGGCATTGGGTGATTTTTGCAGATATGATGGCCTCAAGGTCAACGATCTCGGCAATGTAACGCTCAAGCCTGTTTTCATAGCTTGGGCTTTTCGGCATCCCGTCATAGTTGGGGGATCCCGGTGCGGATGCTCTTGCACGCAGAGCCTCCAGCCTTTCCTTATCCATTTCGATCTCACGGTTAAGGTAGTATAACTGTGATAATTCCTTGAGTGTCATATTGCCGCCTCCTTTACTTTCTTAATTCGTGCTTTTAGTACATTCATCACATTTTCGTGGGTGCTCTCACGGTCCTGCACCGCTGCAAGCACATCCTCATCAACGCAACCCTGTACAACAAGGTAATGCACAAAAACCTTATCATAGGTGGAGCCCTGCCGCCACAAACGGCACTTGCCTTGGTCATTAAGCTCAAAGCTCCAATTTGGTGTAAACCAAACTATGTGCCGGCCACCTGCTTGCAGGTTAAGGCCATAGGCACAGCTGGCAGGATGCACCAGCAATACATCAATTTTGCCGGCGTTCCAATCATCCTCATCGTTGGTGTCTTTATATACACGCACCCGCAGCTTGGTTTTAGCCAAAGCCTCAAGGATGCGATCCTTATCGTGTTGAAAGCCATAAAAGGTGATACAATGCTCACCGTTAAGCTGCTCCAGCAATTCCATATACGCATCAAGTTTGCAATCGTGGAGGTGCACGGTGTTTTTGTCATTGTCATAAATGGCACCGGCACAAAACTGTAACAGTTTGCCGGTAAGTACACCGGCGGTGATGGCCGTGATAACCTCCTCATTTACCTCAAGCAACAGATCACGCTCAAATTGGTTGTAGGCTTTAAGGGCTTTATCATCAAGCACAACAGGGATCTCGTGGTCAATGCACGCAGGCAGCTCCAGGTAGTCCTCGGCTTTCATACTGATGCAAATATCACTTATTGCATTAAGCACGGCAGCCTCGGCTCCGTCTTTTGCCTTATATTCTGTAAAATGCCCGCCGTGTGTATTGCAATCAAAATACATTTGGCGGTACTGCGTAATGGTCTTGCCCAGCCTTGCACCCTCATCCAGCAAATAGATCTGTGCCCAAAGGTCCTCAATACCTTTGGAGGATGGTGTGCCGGTAAGCAGCACAACCTTACGCATAAAGCGGCGTACCAGCTTTAAGGCCTTAAAGCGTTTGCTTTTGCTGCTCTTAAAGCTCGTGCTTTCATCAAGCACCACCATATCAAACGGCCACGCCTGTTTGTAATAGTCAACCAGCCAGGGGATATTTTCACGGTTAATAACATACACATCCGCAGGGGTGTTGAGTGCCTTAATGCGTTTGGTGGCACTCCCCAGGACCGTTACCACACGGAGGTGTTGCAGGTGATCCCATTTGTTTGCCTCTTTGCTCCAGGTACCCTCTGCCACCTTTTTGGGTGCTACAACCAAAGCCTTACGCACGCTCCAGCGGTAGTACCGCAATATGTTTATGGCTGAAAGCGTTATTGAGGTTTTGCCAAGGCCAGGCCGTAAAAACAACCCAACCGCCGGATCCTCAACAATACGCTGGATGCAATAGGCCTGGTAGTTATGCGGTTTATATTCCATTGCTCATTACCTCCCTTACAAAGGCATCCACCTTATCCTTGGTGTCTAACCTTAAAACGGCAAAGCCTAAACCCTTAATAAGCCCGCACACCCACTCTTGTAATTTTCGCAGTTTCTTACCAGGGGCCTTTGTTTCCACAAAGTAGATGCGCCCCATTGGCACTAACACAATGCGATCCGGTACGCCGTTTTGTCCGGGGCTTACAAATTTAAGTGCCCAGCCGTGTAATTCCTCTTTAACCCTCTTGCAAAGGTGTTTTTCAACATCGCTCTCAAGCATCGCAAATTGCCTCCTTTTCCGTTTTTCTCGCACGCACGCATATACGCCCGCATTTAGGCGGGTTAGGCGGTTTTATTTCTTTCAAACTCTCTATTTTTAATAGTTAATAGTAAAAAATGTTAGAATGTTAGAAAATCAATAAAAAGCCTTATTTTATGCGGTTTTGCGGTCTAACAAATAACCTAACAATTAAACAAAACCCTGTTTTTGCGTGTAAAAATGTTAGATTTTAGTTTTCTAACATTCCTACACCAAAAACAAATTGTTAGAGCAAAATGTTAGATGCTTTTATGCACAAAGCCTCTTTGCGTGCCATAGGGGCCAAAGTGCAGGGTGCCGGGTGATTTTTTCCAGCCTTTTACCGCTGAAATAATCGCATTAAGCTCCCTGGTGTCGGCGTTTTTCATTTCCTTAATGGAGCCGCCGAAAGCCTCGCACCATATCTCAAGGGCACATACACGATCACGGGGCACCAGGGTAACATTGCCCTGCACACCGCCTGCCCAGAACATACGCCGCTTATCAAGAGGCCATTTGCTCCAATCATCGGGCACCTGTCGATCCATAAACTCACGCACAATGCCCTCACGGCTGGATGCCTCACGGTGTTCCTCCTGCTTGGCCTTTGCATCCTCCTCAATGGCACCGGATAAGTACAACGGCTCACCAAGCTGCCACCGCATACTTGCCTCGGCCCACAGTTGATCCACCTCATCATCAAGCTCCTTAAACACGCTTTTGGTGCCCCTTTGCTCCCCGGTGTCAACGGGCCAAAAACGGCGGTTGCCGGTGGGATCCTGCAAAAACTCTGTTTCATTGCAGGTGCCAAAGAACACACAGCAGCGTGGGAGCTCTTTAACATTTCTGCCATAGGCGGGGCGGTAGCGGTCTGTTTTCAAAGACAAAAACTGTTTAATGCGGGCAATATCCGTTTTACGGAAAGCATCAAGCTCCGCAACCTCCACCAGCCAAACGCCCTGGAGCAATTCGCTGGCCTCCTTACCCTCAAAGGTGCGTATGCTGTCATTAAACCAGCCACGGCTCATTTTATCCAAAAGGGTACTTTTACCAAGGCCCTGGGGGCCGGTCAAAATAACCATATTGTCATACTTGCAGCCGGGTGTCATAGCACGGGCAATGGCGGCCACAAAAGCCTTACGGGTAACAGCACGGTTGTATGCGGTATCTTTTGCGCCGAGGTAGTCAATGAAAAGTGTATCGAGGCGGGGCACACCATCCCATTTGCCTTTGAGGCCGTTTATGTAGTCCTGCACCTCATTGAAAGCAAAACGGTTGGAATGGAGGGAAAGTGCACCATCAATTTTGCCGTTGCCGGTGATCTTATACACTTTTTCAATGTACCAATAAAGGCCCTGGTTATCGTTATCATCCCACAGGCGGCGTTTGGTACGCTGATCCCAAGGCAGAGCCCCCAGCACCTCACCACGGTTGGCAAATTGGTTAAGGGCAAACTTGCCTTTGAGCATCGGATCGTGCTCCAGGATAATAAGCACATTGTTTATGGTGCCTTTTATTGCACCGGTCTGGGCGCTTGTTTCAAGTAAGGCCATCCAGTTGGCAGGATCATCGGCATTATCGGGGCCAATGCCCTCAAAGTCTTTGGCAGCGTTTGCGTAACGCTCCTGTGCCATAAGGCCTGCAACATCGGCAAGGCCGGTGGCAAACTCACACATAGCAGCGTAAGAGGGCAAACGGTTTGCGGGTGTGCCAGCCTGTGCCTCATCGTCTGCATCCGCAAACTTGTGGAGGCGTACCAGGTCAAAGGCGTTTACGAGCCTGCCGGAGCAGGGATCCGTTGCGTGGTGGCTGTATAAAAATTTGCCGTTATCATACAGCACAGCACCGCCGGTGGTGGAGCCTCCAATGTATGTGTATCTGCCGGGCATTGTGTCAACGGGCTCATATATGCCGGGGATCAATTCCTCCATAGCACGGTAAATGTCATAGGTGCGGCAGAAAGCACCCACAACGCCGTTTTTGCCCTCCGGATCGCCTTGTTTTACCGCCAGCTTGGTAAACGCCTGCTGCCCCGGCAAAGCGGGCCAGGTGGTCATATCGTGCCAATCTGCGTATGTAGCAAGCAAGCCATCCGCTGAAAGCAGGGGCCTATCTGCAGTGAGGTAAACATATTGGCTGTCAGCACAGCAGCTGGGCCAATACATAAGGCGGCTTACCTCAAAAGTGGTGGGATCCGCAAACTCCAGGCCGATGTATTCACCCATTTTGCGTGCAATAGGCTCATACTCATCGGCGGTTACGGTCCTATCCATAGGCAGCAGAATACGGAGGCGGGGTGCCGCCGGCTGGTGCTTACGGGTGCTATATACGCAGTACCCACAGCCCAGAGCCTCAACACGCCGCAGCACATCATCCGTGCCACCTGCGGGGATGTTGTCAAGGTCGAGGGTGATAATATCACGCCCGGTAACATTGTTTGCTTTACGGCGTGGACCGTTAAGGGTACCGCCCATAAAGCCGCCAATATCCTTGAGCTCATCCTGTTGAGCCTTTTTGAGGCTCATATATTCTGCAAGGGTTTCCGTGCCCCTTGCCGGCACTTTTAGCTTTTCCCATAACTCCGATATAAGCAGCGTTTGTGCGGTCCAAAGGGTGGCACGGCGGCTTGCTCCGGCTGATATGGTTATTTTTCTATCATTTAGCATAGCGGTTACTCCTTACCGCCCTCACCCACGGGGGGGGCTTACTTAAAAACCCTGCCGGTTTTTCTGTCGCATAATTCAATGCGGTTGGTTACATCAAACCCAGCCTCATTGGCAATGAATTTGAGCACCTTTATTAAAAAGTTTACTTTGCTTTCAAGGGCTGCCTCCTCCTGGGCAATAGGCTCCAGGGCGGCGTGTGCCGTGGGATCTGCGTAGCCCTCACTATTTCTGTAAGGTATTTTACTCATCGGGTACCTCCTCCGGAAAATGGTGTTTTGTAACGGCAATGGGAAAGTCCTCAATTTCACTTGCCCAAAGGCAAGAGCCTTTGCCGTTAATGCGTTCCCAGATAAGAGGAAAACCGCCGATGCCATCAAATAAGCTGGCCATTGTTGCCTCCGTACCACAGCAGACGGAAAGCCGCTGTAATACATAAGTCCACGGCGGTATGGCAATGCTGTTGCCAAGTGCCTTGTAGCGTGCACTATCTGCACACTCTTTATGTACTTTGCCTTTGCTGTCGGTGTATTCGCCTATATCGGTCCAGCCATCCGGAAAACCCTGCAGGCGTTCACACTCCAAAGGTGTAAGCCGCCTTACAATGTACTCCGTGGCAATGCCAAGGGTTGCCTCACCGGTTGAGCTGCCTGCTGATAAGCAGGGCGTTTTGTCTGTTTCATTTATAGGATCTTGCAGTAGGTGAAAGCCTACCACGCAATTAAAGTTTTGTTTGTCTGGCATCCTTTGCCCCCCCCCTGCGTTACGGGCGGTGAGAGTGTCAACCACCGGCTCACCGTTCCAATACTGATACTTGTACAAGTAAATTCTCACTCCCTCCTCCATAATCGCCACCGCTTGCTTTAAGCGTGCCGCAACCTGGGCGCCAATTTGCAAATTGGTAATTTTCAAACATTAAAGCAGTTGTATAATGAGCTTGCTTTCCTGCACATATTGGTTGCCTATTCCTTTGGCATCCCTCGCACAAAGGGAGCCTATGGCGTTTTGGTAGAGCACATAACGAGTGGAACATTGCCCCCCCCGTACCCATACGGGCGTTGAGGGTTTGCACAATTCCATCCTCCGCTATGGTTATACGGTTATCCATAGGGTGGTGCTCAAGGGCTATGGCTGGGCGGTTATCGCCTGCATCGGCTCTTAAAGCTGGTGCTTTACCATCTTGCCAGATATGCCCACCAACACGAGTGCAGGATCCTGGCTCAAATATTACGGGGTTATTATCGAGGAGGGCGGGTACAAAAGGGAGCACAGCGGGGCGGTCAATGGTGTTTAGGGTGTAGCTTACTCCCTCGGTCCATCCTTTGCCGTTGCATCCTGCGGTGTCGGCTCTGTCGATGCAGTTACCTTGTATGCAATAAGCCCCCCCCCTGGATGCTTGCTGTATTAGTGCTTGTTTCAATATTTCCGGGAGCACCTTGCCCCTCTTTTCCGCACGGCGTAATATACCCAGGCACGCCTTGGCGCTCAAAGAGTATTTCGGGTGCGGTGAGGCCTCCAAAATCTGCGACAAGTGCGATGCGTTTTCGTCTTTGGGGCACGCCCCAAAACTGTGCATCAAGAACTCTCCACGCAATGCTCCATTGTCCTCCCACATCGGTGAGGCATCCTGCGGGAGGCCATCCGTTTTTAGGGATAGGAACAGCGGGGGCTTGTTCGCAGGCCACTTTTGCTGTTTCTTGGAGCACGATGCTGAAATCGGCTCCTTTGTTGGAGCTGAAAGCTCCGGGCACATTTTCCCACACCATATACCTTGGGCGGGTGTCTTTTCCTGTTCTACCTCTGGCATTGTCAGCCCTCCTCATTTCTTTTATTACACGCAGTTGCTCCATAAAGAGCCCGGACCGTTCACCCTGTAAGCCTGCTTGCTTACCGGCAACGGAAAGATCCTGGCAAGGGCTGCCGCCAATAACAACATTGACGGGCTCCACAGCAGCTCCGTTGATTTTCATAATATCGCCGTAGTGTTTCAAGGTTTTACCTCCGTTTCACTTTCGGAGCCATAAAGCATATTTTCAACAATACGCACCGCCTCCACAAAGTGTATCCTTTGGCAGGTTTCCATATTGTGTACATCCTCAACCCAAGTGCCGCCCATACGGAGCCTGGGGTTGCGTTCTGCAAGGTATAACACGGCTTTCATTGCCGTTTTTTCCTGCTCGGTCATATCTTTACCTCCTTAAAGGTGGCGCCGCATTTGTTGCAAACTATGGGGCCGTTGCCCTCACGGATAAGCACCGGGTGCTTGCACTCCGGGAGCCTCACGCTCTTATCGGTGTATAAGCAGTATTGCAGCTCAAGCTGTGCACCGGGGCTTGTTTCATACCCAGGCATAAAAGCAACCACATCCGCTGTGTCGATCATTGCAAAGCAAATACGCATATAGTCAGCGGGTTGCATACCCTGTGGCATCCAAGAGGGGTTAAGCACGGTGTAACCCTTTTTTTTGTAAGCCTCGGCTGCCGCCTCAAATTTTGCTTTATATTCCGGATCGCCGGTAATCTTGCCGGCAATGTATATTTTAGTTTTCAAATTTCTCAACCTCGTTTCCCCAAACGGTCCACCCCGGAGCAGAGGTGCGGGCAAATAACTCTATGAACGAGTGCTCCCCCCCCATAAGCTCCCGGATCTTATCACGGGTGATGTCTGGCTTTTGTGAATGTGCACGCAAAGGTGCAAAAATAAGCTGGCTTACGCTGTTGCTGGCTCTTTTCGGTTTACCCTTTACGGCAATGAGGCAGGGCTCTGTGTTGCCCCTGGTCCATCTACCAAGGCCGAAAAAGTAACCTTTACCGCTGCGGTTGAGTTTTACCCATTGAAAGCCAATGCTTTTGTACTTAAAGCCCCAGGCCTCAATTACTTGCAAAGCCTCCTTGAGCATTGGGTATGTAGCCCAAAGGAAAAGCACGCAGTTATCGGCGGCAAGATCCTTTACGGGCAAGTTGCATATATCCTCCAATTTCATTGTGGGGTAGTGGTCCTCTGCGTTGCCGTTGCATTTGCGATCACTATACCGCCACGGAGGATCTGCGTATATTACGCTGTATTTTCCATTAGGAAAGGGTATCATTGTTTATGCCTCCTTGGTAAAGCGGTGATATGTAGGTAAACAGCTTTTCTGTTACCTTAAATTGGTTGCCCTTGTTTCTGTCGAGGGTGCGGGTAAAGGGCTTTTCCCACACACATACAAAGTCTGGCGGGGCGGTCTGCTCACTTATGTAAACGGTGTGCCCGGTGTCAGCAAGCAACCGCATTGCCCGCCAAAACTCTTTGCTGTCAAATTTCTCACCGTTATAGCCCGTGGTGTCTGCATACGGTGGATCCGCATACACAACGGCTCCGGGCGGTATCGGTACTTTGCGATAATCGCCACAAATAAACTCTGCACCGCCGAGCGTGGCCATATCTTTTAACAATGATCTTTTGCTTTGGGCTGCGTAATTGGTGCCGCCCTTATTCCTGGCGTAACCGCCAAACCACTTGCCACCAAAGCTGCACCCAAAACCCACAAAGCCTGTGAGCACGGGATCCGCATCCTTGTTGGCTCGTATATATTGGTACTGATCCTCCGTTATGGTTTCCGGCAATTCGTAACCTTGCTGTACACCCTTTAACATTGAGATCAAATACTCGTGCTTATCGTTTAGGATGATGCGGTCATAACCGGTTATTTTGCTCTCAACGGAGCAGCTACCGCAGAAAAGACTAACAAAGCAAGCCCCCCCCCCCGCAGAGTTGAGGATCTGTGCCAACGGTGTTGCTATTCTTGATTTTCCACCTTGGTACCTCATTGATTATGTTAGCAATGCTGCGGGCAATACGGCTTTTGCCGCCCATATACTGCATTGCCGATCCTCCTTTTATTCATTCTGTGCCAGTTGGATGCCCATTTCAAAACCGAGCTTAAAGCACTCAAGGCCCCAAGCATCAATAAGGGCGCCGGGTGTTTTATCCTGCGGGGGGGGTGCTACCCGTTCATAATCGGGAGCGTTTACCTGCTCAATGGCAAGGTGGTAAAGTCCTACAAGCCCCGCAAACTCCTGCGGATCACGATCCTTTAATGTTTGCATCTGTATGCCTCCTTGGTTTTTAGTCTTTCTTAAAGAATTGGCCAACCCAGCCATCCGCACCCAGCGGCAGATCTGGAGCCCAGGGTATGGGCTGTGCAATGATCTTAACCACATCCTCCAGGGTGGCGGCATCGGGGTTGCAATCAATAACAACCTCATCGTGTATGTGGAATATAACGGGCAGGCCGGCAGCCTCAAGGTGCTCAATTGCCTGTGCCAGACAATCACGGGCAATGGCTTGCACACAGTTCTCCACGAGCTTGCCGCCGTAGGTTTCTATGCGTTTCCATTTCTTTGTGGTCTGGTCCATACCCATATACGATATTGACGGGTTGCCCCATTGGTTTTGGCCAATTTGGGGCTCAATGTAATAGAGCTTACGCCCGGAGGGTAGCGTTATGGTCATACAATCGGTGCCTTGCTCGTAGTTAAACTCACGGGCAATAACCACATTGTTTACGCCAACGGCTCCACCCTGGGTGATAATCTGCACGGCGGCGGCATCCATTTTGTACCACAGATCCCTTATGCGCCGGTTGGCATCACGCCAACGGGTTACAATATCCGGCAGATCCTCCTCCGGGATGCCCATATCAAGAGCACCCATATTGATAAGTGCACCGGTACTGCCTTGGTAGCCAAGTGCAAGCTCTGCAACCTTGCCCTTTTGTCGGAGGGCATATTCGGGGTTGCCCTTTTTGATAAGCTCAAGGGGCACACCAAACATTTGGGATGCAGAGGCCTCATATATTTTGCCGTGGGTGCGGAAAACCTCAAGGCGCCACTCCTCACCAGCAAGCCACGATATAACACGGGCCTCAATGGCTGAAAAGTCAGCATCAATGAGTATGTGCCCAGGCGGTGCTATAAAGGCTGTGCGTATAAGTTGGCTTAATGTGTCCGGGATGCTGCCGTAAATTGCCTTGAGAGCGTTTAGGTTTCTACCCTTGACAAGTTCACGGGCAAGCTCCAAAGGCTCCGTATAGGTACGGGGCAGGTTTTGTACCTGCACCAAACGGCCCGCCCATCTGCCGGTGCGGTTGGCTCCGTAAAACTGCAAGAGCCCACGCACACGCCCATCCGGGCACACAGCCACCTCAATGGCATCATATTTTTTGGTACTGGTCTTGCCAAGCTCCTGCCGGATCTCAAGCATACGCTGTACCTGGGGGCTGTTATCATCACGGGCAAGCATCTTTGCCACGGTGTCCTTACGCAGGGCGGCAACCTCCTCACCGGTTTCCTCCTCAAGCCAAGCAGCAAGCTGCTTTACGCTGTTGGGGTTATTCAGCCCGGATATTTGCATTGCCTCTGTCATAAGGCTGTTTCGGACCGTAGCACCAAGCTCCAGGGCACCCTCAACCATTTCCATATCAACCGCCACGCCTCGGCTGTTGATAATGAGATCCGTTTCCCATTCCTTTTGCACAAAGTCCGGTACGGGTATTGCCGAAAGCCGCCTCTCAATTTCCATTTCCGTAACAACATCCTGGCAGCAATACTCTTTGAATAACTGCCAACGCTCCGGGTTATGGTGGGGGTAGTTTCGTGTACGCATACCATTTGCCTTTGAGGGGGCACAGGGCACGCAGAAATAGCGTATAAGGGCTTTACCTGTATTGAGCTTGCGTTTATCCTCTGCAAGGCCTAACGCCCGCCCTGTGGCCTCCAGGCCCGCCGTATAGCCAGCGTAAAGGCCGTGGAACATTGTGCAACGCCATTGCTCCGGTGGGAGCTGCCTGCCAATATACTTTGACAAGCAGCCCCACTCAAAGGGAGCATTGTATGCGTGTTTTATGTAGTCCGGGGAGGTCAATGCGTTTGCAATTTCCTGTGGCAGCATTTCACCCTGGGCAAAGTCCACGCATACAACCGGTGAGCCGTCCAAGGAATAGGCGAAGAGCAGGATCTCAAAGTCGGGGCTTGCAATGTACTTTTGGGCGCCGGCTTTTCCAATCGGCACGCTTGAGTATGTTTCAAGGTCAATGCTCAAGTGGTGCATAATTCTTTACCTCCTTTGGTAGTTTGGGTTTTTGGGGTTTACCCACCCTGTGGGTATTCTCTTAACGGTGTAACGCCACGCATAAAAGGCTTTGCCGGCCACCGAGCGAAAAGCACGCAGGGCCTTTTGCTCGGTGGGCTCGTTTATACCAAACACAAAGCGTTTTGTTACGCCGTTCCAGATCCCGTACCCGTTTACATCGGCTGTCCGGTAATGGGGTTGATCCTTACGCCGCCCTGCTGGGGAGCTGCGGGCTGTGCGTACTGCTGGGGTGCAGGCTGCTGGTAAGCCGGAGCCGCAGGAGCCTGGTAGGTAGGGGTTGCGGGTGCCGCATAATTGGGCTGTGCACCGTAAGCGGGTGCGGTGCCGTAAGCAGGAGCCGCCGCAGGCATTGTGTTAAAGTCTGCAAAATCGCTGGCAGCGGATGCACCACCGGAAAGGGGCTCACCATCCCTGGTTTTCATAACATTACCGAGGCCACAGCCAACGCCCTTGCTGCCTGCCGTATCGTAGGCAAAAAAGTTGAGGGTTACACGGGCATACATACCGCTGTAAATATCGTTGGGGGCAAGCTCACAGTTGACATTATCAATGCCAACCACCTGGGGCTTGTTCTTGGTGGATGCGGTAATTACCCAGCAGCCTTTGCACTCCTCACCGAAAGGCAAGCCGGAGGGGCGTAAACCATCGCCATCGTGCACAATAACCTTGGGCTGGGGATGTGCGCCGCCCCACTTTTTGCTTACGCCCTCCTCATACGCCGCACGGATGGAGTTGTCAATATCCATCTTGGTGGCGTTATCGCTCTTGGGAATAAGCAGCGTTACGCTGTATTTAGGCTCACCGCCCTGCTGTGCGGCTCTGGGTGTGATGAGGTTGACATAGGAAAGGCGTACCTCACCGGTTAATACTTTGGTTGCAATGTTTTGATACATAACTTGATCTCCTTTGATATAAATTTCATTCAGTACATTGGTTGTTTTGGGTTTCCATAAATTGCATAATGCCTGTGTGTACCAGGCCGAGGTATTCAGCAACCTGCTTGGCGGTTTCATACGGTACCTCTTTGGTGGGATCCGCATACTCACCAACAATATTGCTGATAGCCTCGTGCAGGTTTCTTGCAGCTTTCATAATGTGCAGGCCAACCTTACGCTCCTCCGGCATATCGCTCTCAAGCATAAGGTCAAGCAGAAAATCACAGGCGGCGTTTTTTGCCTCGGCCTTTTTGCGGGCCTCACTCATACGGGGGGGGGATGTTCTCATTGAAACGCATAATTTTATGCCTCCTTGGTCATTTTGCGGCGGCCTCAAAGGCAGCCAAAATTTTTACATATTTTTCGTGCTTGGCTTTTGCACGCTTTACAGCGGCAAGCATCTTTTTGTTGGCACGCTCAATGGCTTGCTTTTCTCGGCATTTGAGATCATACTTGTATTTGGTATCTACAAAGCCGTTGGTGTAGTCAACACCCGCCTGGTGCCACGCTGCTTTGGTTTCTGCAACCTTGGCGGGCAGGTACCCGCCGAGGGCTGCAATGGTTTCCGTGTTACGGTCCGGCTCCTGGAAAACATAACGGAATAATTTACGGATGTTTGCCAGGGTGCTGTTATCGAAAAACGGATCCGGGTTTATCTGCATAACACAACGCTCTACAAGCACGGTAAGCTGTGTGTTATCCATTGTTTGCCACCTCCGCAAAATCGGCGGCGGCAGGGCTGTAAGGCTCTCGTTTGTCGGTCATAGGTGCAAGGGTGGGCTTGCCCAAAGGCTTAACCACATAGGCACCCAATTTGGCGGCAAATTCGGCCTTGCCCATAAGTTTCTCAAGCTCGGTAAGGGTTTTGGGCTTACGCTCATAAACAAGGGCCTCATCGTACCCGGCAGCGATAACAGCCGCAACGGCTGCATCCGTGTCCGTAAATGTACGGTTGCTCCTGCCTGCTACCGCTTTCCATCCGGGGATGGTACCGCCGTTAAGCAGGGCGTTAAGTGCGTACTCCTCAAGGTCCTTATACCAGGCCACAAGCTCCTTACCCCTTACAAGCAGATCACCGATCTCCTCATCCGTAAGCACTCCCTGGCCAAAGAGGGGCGGCTTTTCACCGTTCTGCGGTACGCAGTCCTTAAACTCCTCAAGGGCTGTGTTAATGGCAGCACGGGCTTTGCATTGTGCCTTGCCTCTGCAAAAACGGCAGTGCTCACCGGGGCAGAAATCACCGAGGCCCATATACGCCTTGGCGGCAATAGGCTTGATGCTTTCACCCCAAGCACGCAGCTCCTCAACGGTTATGGTTTCGGTGCTGGGCTCATCCTGGATGCGGGGCTGGTCAATGGTCATACACACATTTTTAATGGTGTTGCCGTAAATAGGTGCGTAGCGTTTCAAAGCACCGAGGGCGTAAAGCCTCATTTGTGCGTTGCCCTCTGCCGATACAGGCACGCCTTTGCCGTGCTTATAGTCGGTAATGTTGAGGGTATCGCCGCCGATCATAATGCAATCGCAGGTACCAAAGCCCTCCGGTACATATTCGGCAAAATCAACCTGTACCTCAACGGCAACGCTGGGCGTGCTGTCATAGGTCATAGCCTTTTCGGTAAGGTGCTCAACATACAGATCCGATGTTTTATCCATTTCATCGGTGTACAGCGGATCCTTTTTGAGCTTGTTAAGGCGGGTGGAGTAGGTGCGGGGTGTAATTCGGTTGGTAAATTTCTTAATTACCTTGAGCTCACAAATAGCGTGGGCAAGTCGGCCCTCCTCTGCGTATTCCGAGGTTTTTTCCGGGAATTGCTCCTCAAATCGAGGGGCGGCTGTGCAATGCAGCCAGCGTGAGGCAGAGGATGCAGACAGCAGAGCGTGTTTTTCCGGTGTCGGCATAATCTTACCCCCCCCCTTAAATCTGTGCGCCAAGGGCTCTCAAATCGTTTGCAAAGTTGCCGTACTGTGCGGGATCCAATGCGGTAAGAGCCTCAACCCCGTACTTGGCAAGCAGGCCACAAAGTGCATCCATCTTGCCGGCATCTACAAGTGCCGTGCCGGCTCTTGCAATCATTTCCAGGGTGTAGGTAGGTGCTCCGGTGGGTACTGCGGGTGCAGCGGGCTGCTGGAGCATTACGGGAGCCTGGGCAATAGGTGCCTGTGCTACCGGTGCCACAGTGGGTGCCGCCTGCTGTACCACAGCGGGTGCAACGGGAACATTAGCCACAGGTGCCACGGTCTGGGCAGGTGTCGCACTCAAAGGTGCACCAGGTGCCTGCATAGAGTTTACGGGTGCCTGTGCCTGCTGTGCGGCAACCTTTGCCTCGGTCTGCTTTTCAGCCTTTGCGGGCTTTTCAGCGGGTACGGTGCTGCCGTTAGCAAGTGCCACGGCAAGGTTGTTGATGGCTGCCGCCAGATCCGGGGCGGCAATGGTGATCTTCATTTCTAACATTTTCGTTAGCCTCCTTGGTTATATTGTTTTTTATTGTTTGACAATCGCATTTTTCGCAGGGATCCAAATTGGCCCCGCACTCTGGGCAGGTGTGGTAATAGGCCATTTATTTGCCCTCCACAATCTGCACCCATTTGTTGTAACGCTCCAAAACCTCTCTGGAGTATTTGGTGCTGTATGTACCTGCATCCCACAGCCTTTTTGCTCCGGTATCACCGCAGTTATAAGCCATAAGTGCAAGCCCATAATCGCCGTAGCGGTTAATGGCTTTGGAAAGAATAAGCACGCCCGCCTCAATGTTTCCCTCGTAGGTCAGCGGATCAATGCCTCTCTCTTGGAGCCATTCAAAATTGATGCTGTTAATTTGCATAAGCCCATAATCATTGGTGCTGCTTACAGCATCGGGATCAAAGCGTGTTTCCTGGTCAGCCAAAGCAAGTGCCAGGGCGTAGGGCACACCGTACTCCTCACATTTTTCCAGCATAATCTTTTGCAGCTCCAGGCTTAAAGCGTTGCCCTCACTTACAATAAGGTTGCAGGTGGTAATGCTCGGCGTGTCTGCCACAAGCTCAAAGCGGGGTGTTTCTGCTTTGGGAGTGATCTGTGGGGTTGCTTTGGCTTGCTCGGTAAGCTGTGCCGGTATCGGCTCCACAGCGTGGGCCGTTCCCAGATGCCAACCGAAAAGCACGCCGAGCCCAAAGATCAAAAGCACTATACCAATAACGGTAAGTATTGCAATGCGTTGCTCACGCTGCTTTTTACGCTTACGAGCGTAATACTCTTGGGCGGTCATTTGCCTCCCTCCTTTTCTGCCACTCCTCAAAGCGGCGTTTGTTTGCCGGATCCTCATACCAAGCCTTTATGCGGTCTGTAAAACGGGCAAATAAGATCTTGGCCTCAATGCCGGCAGGTTTTTGGGTTGTACTTGGTACGGGTATCATACGGGCGTGGCCTCCTTATTCGTCTGCAATGGTTTGGTTAGATTTTTCAAAGGCCTCAAGGTCCTCTGCTTTTACTTTGTAGGTCCTGCCGATTTTTACAGCCGGGAGCTTTTTCTCACGGATCCACGCCCAAACTGTACTAATCTTTACCCCGTAGCGGTCTGCGACCTGCTCGCAGCTATAAAACATTTCCAAACAAAATACCTCCTTTCACTTGACTTTGGTTTAGTTTAGTGGTATAATGTTTAGTGCCAACAAAAACGATATACCACCAAACCGCTGCCGAAAAAACAACCATCAGCAGGGGCTCCTTTGTTGCACCCTTTTGTTTGGTTGAGTTAAGTATAGCATAGTTTGGTTTGGTTGTCAAGCGTTTTTGCAAAAAAAGTTTGGAAAAGTTTAGTTTTTATTTTTGGAGGGCGTTATGACTACCTATGAAAAGATCAAAGAGCTATGTGAAAATGCGGGGTTTTCCATATCCTCTATAAGCAAAAAGATCCCCGGCTTATCTATCAATAAGGCATCCATTACCGGGTGGAAAAACGGATCTAAACCCCGCCCGGATAAGATCAAGGCAATTGCTGATTATTTCGGCGTTACAGTTGAATACCTCACCAATGATGAGGAGGTAAGCGTACAAACCGTGCAGGATAACCACGGCATCATTGGGCATACGCACGCACCTGTTACCATAATCAACGGATCCGAGAAAAAGCTCACCGAGCAGGAGCTTGCCCTGCTTGAGATTTTCAGCAAGTTGGATGTGGTAAAGCAGGCACAGCTGCTTGCCTATGCTGCCGATCTTGCAAAATAAAAAAAAGCCCCGGCAGAGCCGAGGCAGGAGGTGTATATATGTTTGGTAAACGCAAAAAGCCGGAGGTTGTTGTAATGCCCGCACCCACAAGCACGCTGTTGGCATCCCTTGTGTCGAGGTCAGCAAAAGAAACAGCAACCAACGATTTTGAAAAACAGTTTTTTATAGCGTTGGAGGAAAGCCTGCACCTGGAGGGCCTTTCAGTTGATTATTTTACCGCAGAGCGTATGGGTAGCGGCAGCATACGCCTTAATTGCCCTGCGGGCATAATTGGTACCGTGCACCTGCGTAAGCGGTTTGGTAGCATACAGTATTTTATATCACCCCTTGATGTTCACGATATGAAAGATGCACCACTTGAGGCAATTATTGCCGTTATACCCTATTGGGTAGAATACGCAAAGGGCTGCCTCCGTCTGCGGAAAGCAGCAACAACAGTATGAGCAAAAAGCGTATAGCGGTGGTTTATGCCCGGTACTCCAGCCACAGGCAGGGTGAGCAAAGTATTGAGGGGCAGCTTGCCGAGGCCTACAAGTATGCGGCAGCACACGGGCTTACCATCGTAAAAGAATACTGCGACAGAGCAATGACGGGCCGCAATGATAACCGTGAGCAATTCCAGGAAATGCTCAAAGATACGGCCAAAAAGCAGTTTGATACAATAATATTGTGGAAAATAGATCGCTTTGGGCGTAACCGTGAGGAGATCGCTTTCAATAAATACCGCTGTAAAAAGAATGGTGTAAAGGTGGTATATGTTGCTGAAAGCATCCCAGACAGCCCGGAGGGTGTTATTTTGGAAAGCGTGCTTGAGGGTATGGCTGAATATTACAGCCTCCAGCTTTCCCAAAATATCCTGCGTGGCCAACGGGCAAGTGCTGAAAAATGCCAAAGCACCGGGGGCAATAGGCCTCTGGGGTACAAAACGGATCCTGCCACTAAAAAATTTGTGATAGATCCGGAAACGGCGCCAACTGTCCGCTTGGTGTTTGATATGTACGCCAAGGGCAGCACCGTTACAGAAATTGTTACCGAGCTCAACAACCGTGGGCTCCGTACCCTCCGGGGCGGTAAGTTCACCAAAAACAGCCTGCACTCAATGCTTAAAAATGAAAAGTATATCGGTGTATATACCTATAAGGATGATATAAGAATTGAGGGCGGCGTGCCGGCCATAATTGATGTGGAAACATTTGCAAAGGTGCAGGAAATGCTAAAAGTAAACAAAAGGGCACCGGCGCACACCTGGAGCCGTGCTGATTATATTCTAACTGATAAACTTTTCTGTGGGCATTGTGGCTCCAATATGGTGGGTGAAAGTGGTACCAGCAAAACCGGTGCCAAGCATAATTATTATATCTGCACCAAGCGTAAGCGGGAGCGTACCTGCCACAAAAAAGCCGTGCGGCAGGAGTGGATCGAGGGCATTGTGCTTAACGCTGTTGTGGATCTGCTCAATGATGAGGAGCTGCTGGAGTTTATTGCCGATGGTGTTTTTGCGTACTACCAGGAGCAAAATGCGGATAATGATCTTGCCGATGCCTTAAAGCGGAAAATGGCCGAGGTGGATAAGGCCACCGCCAATATTATAAAAGCTATTGAGGCTGGCATATTCAACGATGCCACCAAAAAGCGTATGGATGAGTTGGATGCACAGCGTGCGGAAATCGAGGCCGAGCTTTCGCACCTTGAGCTTGTACGGTCCTGGCAGCTCACCCGTGATCACATTTTATTTTTCTTATATGAAATGCGGGATAAAAACATAAAGGATCCGGAGTGCCAAAAGCAGCTGGTGCAAACCTTTGTAAATGCCGTGTTTGTGTATGATGATAAAGTAACCATAACCTTTAACTATTCCGGTGATAAGCGTACCATTACCCTGGCCGAGGTTGACAGCCTCGGCACCGAGGGTGCAGAGTTCGTATGCCGTGCGTTATGTTCCACCAAAAACGGTAAGTGATGACTTGCCGTTTTTTTGTGCATTCTTGCAATTTGTATTATTAGTGGTATAATAATCATATTCTTAGAGGTTCGAGGAAATATTATGAGTGCTAAGTTTAAAAATTATATCAACTATTTTATTAATTTGGTATGCCCTGCCTTTGTGTTTGGTTCTATAACAGGTGTACTTACAGCTCTTGTTATAACCAGTTACAAAGTGTGTGCCGGTATAGTAATCGGTGTGTCTGAATCTGGCTATAGTTTTTTGAGAACTAATCCTTATTGGATTGCATTGGTGATTGTCGGCTTTATTGGTTTATCCATATTACTGTCGTTTCTTTATAAAAAGGTACCTAATCTTAAGGGCGGCGGAATCCCAACTTCTATTGGTATATTAAGAGGAGTACTTCCTTTTAAGTGGTTTACACATACAGTTGGTGTTTTTTTTCTATCGCTTTTGTCCTTTTTAATCGGTGTTCCTTTGGGTAACGAAGGTCCTTCGGTTCAGATGGGTACACTTTTGGGCGGTGCAAGTGTTTCGCCGCTTTTAAAGAAGCACAGAGTCTGGAGCCGTTATTCCATGACAGGCGGTTCCTGTGCAGGTTTTTCTGTTGCAACCGGTGCCCCTGTTTCGGGTATTGTTTTTGCTCTTGAGGAAGCTCACCAAAGCTTCTCTCCTATGATAATGATTGTTGCATCAACCTCTGTAATGTTTGCCCATATTACTACTGAAATTCTTTCGTTGTTCTTTAATATTAATACTCGTCTATTTCATGAGATTGCTTTACCCGAGGTTAAAATCAGTCATATATGGATTCCCGTTATTGTCGGTATTGTGGTTGGTGTTCTTGCCGTTATTATTCTTAAGTACTATAAGTTTATAAGCTTTGTAGTTAACAAAAAGCTGTCTTCTGTACCTCATAAGTATAAGATATTTGCTGTATATGTATTAACCTTGATTGCGGGTCTATGCTCTTTTTCTTTTGTATCAACAGGCCATCATCTTATTGATGAGCTAATGGTTTCTTCACCTGCTTTTGTAATGCTTGTTGCCATACTGTTAATCAGGACAACCCTTACCTTTTCAGCCAATTCTTGCGGAATTACAGGAGGATTATTTCTTCCTATAATGGCAATTGGTGCTACAGTTGCGGCACTGACCGGTAAAGGTCTTGTTACCCTTGGAGTAAGCGAGGAGTTTTATACCTTTATTGTTGTGCTTGGAATTTCTGCATGCATTTCGGGAATGATGAAAACGCCTTTTACTGCCATGGTTTTTGCTATAGAGGCACTTTCATGCAGCGGTTACATTCTACCGGTGATTGTAGCTACTTGTATTTCTTACGTTATTACTGAAATGTTTGGTGTTCAGTCTATAACAGATATTGCTCTTGATAATACCGTGGAAAATTATTACCACGGTAAAGAGTGCAAGGTTTATGATACCTTTGTAGAAGTTGAGTTGAATTCCTTTGCAGTAGGCAAGCAAATTCGCGACATTTTATGGCCAAGCAATCTTTTTGTTTTGTCTGTTAAAAGGGAAGACTCAGATGCTGAGGTTGATGTGCACGGCGGTAAACAGCTTAAGTCCGGTGATATACTCCACATCAGATATTCCACTTATGATGAACCTGCCACTAAGGAAGAACTACTTTCAATTGTAGGATCTCAAGATTTTGACGAGCACATCGATAATGTTATTTAAAGAAAAACACCTGAGTACTTTATCTAACTCAGGTGTTTACTTATTTTGTTAAAATCATTTCAGCACATTTTATGCCGTCAACTGCCGCAGATACTATACCTCCGGCATAGCCTGCACCTTCACCGCAAGGGTAAAGACCTTTGATGTTAAGTGCCTGCAAACTTTCATCTCTTACAATTCTTACAGGTGAAGAGCTTCTTGTTTCAGCCGCCGTGAGCACAGCTTCTTCAGCTGAAAAAGCCTTTAGTTTCCTTGCAAAACCTGAAAGTCCATCTTTAAGTCCCTTATTTATATATTCGGGAAAAATACTTTCAATTTTTGCTAAGGTGTATCCGGGGTTGATGGTAGGTTTTACACTTGTGATTTTGTTGTTGCTTTCGTTTAAAAAACTGCCTACGGTTTCTACAGGAGCACAATAATCTTTGCCGCCAAGTTCAAAAGCTTTACGCTCAATTTCTCTTTGCAGTTCAACTCCTGCAAGGGGAGAGATTGAATCGAAATCTTGGGGATATATACTTACCAATATAGCTGAATTGGAGTTATCGCCGTCTCTTTTGCTGTAACTCATACCGTTAGTGCAAAGCATGCCTTCTTCGCTGGAGGCGTTTACAACATAACCTCCCGGACACATGCAGAAGGTGTATACTCCTCTGCCTGTAGAATCTTTTATATTAAGCTTATAGTCAGCAGTAGGAAGCTTAGGGGCGAAGCTTCCATACTGGGATTTGTTGATTTCACTTGCCTTGTGTTCAATTCTTACGCCCATTGAAAAAGGTTTTTGTTGAAGGATGATTCCTTTATTCAGAAGCATTTCAAAGGTATCCCTTGCACTGTGACCGATTGCCAGTACAGCGCAGTTTGTGTCTATTACTTCTTTATTGTTGCCTTTTAATACCGTAATACTTTTAAGCTCGTGGTTCTTAACCTCAAGGTCGGTAACAGTAGCCTCAAACCAAAACTCACCGCCTAAAGATATTATCTCTTTGCGGATGTTTTTGATAACGTTCTTAAGCACGTCGGTTCCGATATGAGGCTTGGCGTTTATAAGTATTTCTTCCTGAGCACCAAACTCTACGAAAGTTCTCAGCACCTGGATGGCTCGGCTGTCGTTGGTTCCTGTGTTAAGCTTACCGTCAGAAAAAGTGCCCGCTCCGCCTTCGCCAAATTGGATGTTTGAGGTTGTGCTCAGCATTGCATATTTAAAGAAAAGCTCTACATCCTCTGTTCTTTTGTCAACATCCTTACCGCGTTCGATAACAATAGGTTTTTCACCGAATCTTGCCAAAGAAAGTGCCGCAAAAAGGCCTGCAGGTCCGCTACCGATTACCACGGGTCTTTCTTTAAGTGATTTTGTAGGTGTAAAACTGTATCTGTATGGGGTGTACTTTTCTGTGTTTTGGAACTTGCTAAGGATTCTATCTTCGTTTACTCTAAGCTTAGCCGTAATCGTTGCATTATAAAAAACGTTATCTTTTTTTCTTGCATCTATGCTTAATCTGCTAAGTCTGAAGCTTTCAATGCTTTCTTCTTTAAGCTTAAGACTTTTTGTTAATGCAAGCTTAATGTCATTTGCTGTGTAGTTTACAGGTAATTTAAGATTTTTTACTTTAATCATAATCCTATCGCCGCTATATATCCTGTTGCAAAGGCAAAGTGTAGGTTGTATCCTCCGCAATCGCCGTTGCAGTCTATGGCTTCTCCAATAATATAAAGCCCTTTTATCTTCTTGCTTTCCATGGTATCAGGGTTGATTTCGTCCCCTTTAACTCCGCCTTTTGTTAACTGTGCATTGTTAAAGTCAGCAAGCCCTGATATATTAAAATCAAAGTTGTTGATAAGCTTTGCCAGGGTTTTAATTTCACGCTCGGTTAAATCTTTAACTTTTTTGTCAAAGCTGATTCTTGCTGATTTTATAAGTGCCTGAGCTATCCTTTTATGAAAAATACCGGTCATTATATTTTCGGCATCAAGTTTGCCAAATACCCTCTGATTGTTGCTGAGTATATCTATAATTTCGCTAAACTCTGTTTCAGGCATCAGCTTTATTCTTAATGTGTAGTCTTTGTCTTTTTCGACGTACTGAGATAAATTAAAAACACAAATACCGGAAAGAGCATTTTCGGTAAATTGGATTTCTCCTGTTTCAGTGCTGATTGTTTTGTTGCCCGAGATGAGACTGATTTCACCTTGTACACGTATACCTTTAAGAGACTTAATATACTCTGACTTAACGTTAATCGGACATAAAGCAGGGGAGGGGGTAATTATAGTATGACCAAGTGATTTTAACAGTTCATATCCGTACTTATCTCCGCCTGCTTTCGGTGCCGCTGCACCGCCGGATGAAAAAATAACTTTGTCAGCAGTAATACTTTCTTTATCGGTTGTGATTTTGAAAAAATTGTTTTCTTTAACAACCTTATAAGCCTTATTTTCACATAAGAAGTGAACGTTATCTTTATCGCAGTTAAAGCGTAAAACGTCCAGAACAGAGCTTGCTTGGTTTGATTTCGGATACACTCTGCCAAAGTCGTCTGCTCTTGTTATAAGTCCCATGTCGGCGAAAAGTTCAAGAAGCCTTTGAGTAGAGCATGAAGCTAATACATTCTTTATAAAAGGTGCGAAGCTTCCGTGATAATCCGACTCGTTTGCGTATAAGTTTGTCAGGTTGCATCTGCCGTTACCTGTGACCAAAAGCTTTTTACCTACTCTTTGATTTTTTTCGATAACAGCAATTTTTAGATTTTTGTGCTTGTTTGCTGCTTGTGCTGTAAAGAATAGTCCGCCTGCACCGCCGCCGATAACAGCAACATCAAAATGTTTATTCATAATAACACCTAAAAAATATGGGCAATTATAAAAATTGCCCTAAATAATCAGAATAATGTAACAATCCACGGAATTCCGTAGGTGATGAAGGACATAATGCCCATAGCCATAATAACGCCTAAAAGTATACTGATAACAGAATCTTTAAGATTAAGCTTTAAAAGCACGGCTATAAGTGCACCTGTCCACGCACCTGTACCGGGAAGGGGAATACCAACGAAAAGAAGAAGCCCGAATCTCTTATATTTTGTGATTTTTTCAGACTTACTCATGGCTTTTGCTTCAATCTTATTAACAAGCTTGCCAAGATGCTTTGTTTTCTTCATAAGATTAAATATCTTTTCAATAAATAAAAAGATAAAAGGAATAGGAAGAAGATTTCCAATAGCACTTATAATAGCGGCAACCCAGTAGTCAACACCCAGAAGGCTTGCGGCAATCATACCGCCGCGGCACTCCAGAATAGGGAACAGAGAAATAATGAAAACAACCAGCTCAGCAGGAAAACCGCCAAGCAAGCCTACCATTGTATTTACTATTCTTTCGGTCAAGCCAAGCTTTTCTTCATCAATTGTTGCAGCAGCCGAAAGAGCTATAGTTCTGATTTTACTAAGCATAATCCACCTCGGTGAAGTTTTCTGTAACGCCTTAGGCATATTACTTAATATTATATAATATTCTTTCAGATTTTACAACAATAAAATTGACATATCATCCTAAATTAGATAAAATATACTTAAAATGGGTGATTATATGAAATTTAAATTTAGCTACCTTATAGTGGTGAGGATTCTGCTGGTTTTGCTTACACTTTCTCTTGTGGTGTTTATATTCTCAAATTCAGCACAAACGGCACAGGTTTCAAGTGCTTATTCTGGCAGAGTAATGGCTTTTCTTAATAGTATATGTGCTGCTCTTAAGCTTAATTTTACATTTAATCAGAGCATTGTTCGTACTCTTGCACATTTTGGTGAGTTTGGGCTTTTAGGCGTTCTTTCGGTGTCTACCTTTTTAAGTTTTTTCGGTATAAAAGCCAAAACGCTGATATTTTCAGTTTTACTGCCTGTATCAACAGCTGTTATTGACGAGTGCATACAATTATTCTCCGATGGCAGAGCCTTTCAGTTCTCAGATTTGGTAATAGATTTTACAGGTTCATTATTGGGTGTGGTAGGAGTTTTTTTTATAGCTCTTTTAATTCATAATCATAAAACTAAGAATTCAGAGAAGGAAAAGTAATGGAAAAATCAATGAAAAATAAAAACACAGAGCGAATGGGCACAGCGCCGGTATTAGGTCTTATTTTAAAAATGAGCATTCCTGCCATGTTTTCGATGCTTATTCAGGCACTTTATAATGTGGTTGACAGTATGTTTCTTGGTGCTTATGGCGGTAACTCGGATGCACTTACCGCGGTATCGCTGGCGTACCCTATGCAGCTTTTAATGGTTGCGTTTGCGGTTGGTACTGCCGTTGGTGTTAACTCACTTATTGCAAGACGCTTAGGCGAAGGCAGGCGTAAAGAGGCAGAATATGCCGCCACACACGGCGTGTTGCTTGCTGTTGCCA
The DNA here is from genome assembly GCA_017456845.1 of Ruminococcus sp. GTDB lineage: Bacteria > Bacillota > Clostridia > Oscillospirales > Acutalibacteraceae > Ruminococcoides. The sequence continues at coordinate 68,031 of JAFTIP010000002.1, read as the reverse complement.
CTTGGGTTGTTTTTGCGATTATAGGTATATTTTTATCAAAGCCGTTTATGATTTTTCTTAATAGCGGAAGCGAGCAGATTGTTACATATGGCACAGAATACCTTACCATAGCTCTGGTGTTTTCTCTGGGCTCATTCGTACAGGTTATGTTGGAAAAATGTATTCAGGCTACCGGTAATATGCTTCTGCCTATGAGTTCTCACATAATCGGAGCTGTTATTAATATTATTCTTGACTGGCTTTTAGTATTCGGTGTTGGATTTTTTCCTGAAATGGGCGTACGAGGTGCTGCCATTGCGACTGTTGCGGGTCAGTTTATTGCTATGTTTTATCTGATAATTATTCTGTTTAAGAAAAATACAGGAATCAGAATTTCGTTCAAGGGTTTTAAATTTGAGTTTGGAGTTATTAAGGATATCTATAAAGTAGGTCTGTCGGGTATTGTTATGCAAGCTGTAGGCTCGCTCACGGTTGCCCTCATTAACTTTATTATTAAAACATCAGGTGCTTATGGTGCTGACGTTTCTACTGCCGCACAAACAGTTTACGGTGTTTATTATAAAATGCAGAGCTTTGTATTTATGCCTGTATTTGGTCTTAATCAGGGTATTTCTCCTATAATCGGCTACAATTATGGAGCAAAAATTAAAGAACGTATGATGAAAACCCTTCGATATGCAGTTGCAATAGCCGCTGTTATTATGCTTTTGGGAACAATGGCGTTTCACGCTTTTCCTGAGGAGCTTCTTAATTTGTTCGGGCTTGAGCCTGATTATATCGATATCGGTATTGTAGCGTTACGAAGAATCAGTCTTTGTTTTTTACCAGCATCTGTAGGTGTGGTGTTTACTGCACTTTTTCAGTCGGTAGGCAAGGGAGTTCGAAGCCTTCTCATGTCGCTTTTAAGACAGGTTATTCTAATTCTGCCTCTTGCTTTTATTTTCTCTCGTGTAAGTGTAAACTTAATTTGGGCTGCTTTTCCCATTGCTGAGTACGTTGCAATGGTTGTGGCTGTTATTTTCTTTGTTCAGCTTAATAAAAAGGATTTTTCACGCCTCGGTGGTCAAAAATTCTAAATCCCCTGCATATATTTAAGCAGGTGATTTTATGGACAACTTTAATAACAGAAATGTTTATTCTGATGATGATTGGCAAAGTATTTCAACTCCAGTGGTGAAAACTGAGTATACACAGCCCGAGGTTGATACTTTGGAGGAAGTTGCAATTTCAAAATCAAAAAAGCACAGTAAGCATCCTGTGCTTACAATTCAGCTTACCTTAAGTCTTTGCGTTCTTTTGTTTGTATTTATAATTAAATTCTTAAGTACTCCTCTTTATGACAAAGTAATAGCTTGGTATCAGAGTGAGATTTCAAAATCTGTAGTATATAACTTCGATTTAGATAATTTGGATTTCTCTTCTGTATTTTCAACACCTGATGAAGGCTAAGTTTTTTGGCGTAGACGTTTATTTTTCGTTTCCTGCGGTTGCTTTTCTTTCCTTAGCTGTTTTATGCGATAAAAGAGGAACTGTACTAATCTGCTTATTATCTTCATTTCTTCACGAGTTGGGCCACATTGTTGTAATGAAAATTACTGGGGCTAAACTTAAAGCTGTTAATTTTAATTTAGGCGATGTTGCTATTAATGCTGATTTATCTATGCTTTCGTATAAAGCTGAGTTCTTAGTTAACATCGGCGGTGTCGCTGTTAATTTTATGCTTTCAATATTAGCATTTCTTTTACATGCAATGTTTAAAGCGGATTTTTTTAGAGACTTGTTTATTTCAAACGTATTGATAGGTGCTTTTAATTTTTTGCCTGTCAGATATTTAGACGGCGGTCAGATTGTTTTAATACTTTTACAAAAGCGATTTTCAGTAAAATTGTCAGAAACAATTTTAAACGTGCTTACGGTGTGTTTTATGTTACCTGTAGGAATATGCGGATTATTGTTTCTTTTTAATTCGAGTTATAATTATTCGCTGCTTTTTGCAGTGCTTTATTTAATATGTACACTTGTTTCAAAGGAGTTAAAAAATGTATCCTAAGGAAGTCGAAAAAATATTATTAAAGGTTCAGAAGCCCGGTAAATACACAGGCGGCGAGCTTAATGCTGTTATCAAAAATAAGGATGAGGTAGACTTGCGGTTTGCCTTTTGTTTTCCTGATACCTATGAGGTTGGAATGTCTCACTTAGGTATGAAAATCCTTTACAGTCTTTTCAACTCAGTGCCTTACATATGGTGCGAGCGTGTTTTTGCGCCTTGGATCGATATGGAAGAGCAGATGTTAAAGCACAACATCCCTCTCTACGCTTTAGAAAGCGGTGATGCTTTATCAGAGTTTGATTTTATTGGTTTTACACTGCAGTATGAGCTTTCCTACACAAACGTTCTCAATATGCTTAAAATGGGTAATGTACCTGTGCTTTCAAAAGAACGAACTGAGCTTAAAAATATTGTTGTTGCAGGCGGTGCTTGTGCATCTAACCCTGAACCTTTAGCTGATTTTATTGATATTTTCTTTATTGGCGAAGGTGAAGAGGTAGACCTTGAAGTCATGGAGCTTTTCAGAGAATGCCGTAAAAATGGCGAATCAAAGCAGGATTTCTTAATTAAAGCTTCACAGATTGAAGGCGTTTATGTTCCTGCTCTTTATGACGTAGAGTACAACGAAGACGGCACAATCAAAGCCTTTACCCCTAAATTTGGTGCACCCGAAAAGGTTCATAAGCGTATCGTTATGGATATGGATAATGCTTTTTTCCCTGAAAGCTTTGTTGTTCCAAACGTGGAGATAGTTCATGACAGAGCAGTTTCTGAGATTTTCCGCGGTTGTATTCGCGGTTGCCGTTTTTGTCAGGCAGGTTTTATGAACCGTCCTGTCCGCGAAAAATCCATTGATACCATCAGCGAGCAGTGTTATAAGCTTTGCAAAAATACAGGTTATGACGAGGTTTCTCTTACTTCACTTTCTTCCAGCGATTACTCTCAGATTGTACCATTGCTTACAAAACTTAATGAGTGGACAAATGAAGAGAAGATTAGCCTTTCATTACCTTCACTTCGTGTAGACGGTTTTACCGACGATATTATGAGCAAAATCAAAACTGTTCGTAAGTCAGGCCTTACTTTTGCTCCTGAGGCAGGTACTCAGCGACTTCGTGATGCTATTAATAAAAATGTACATGAGGATGAGCTTTTAGAAACCTGTGCCACAGCTTTCAACGGCGGTTGGACTAATATCAAGCTTTACTTTATGACAGGCTTGCCTACCGAAACCGATGAGGATTTAGAGGGTATAGCAAACCTTGGACAAGCTGTTGTAAACACATTCTACAGATGTGAAAATAGGGCAAAGGGCAGAGGAGTAAACGTTACCTGCTCAGCTTCTCCTTTTATTCCCAAGCCTTTTACTCCTTTCCAGTGGGAAGCTCAGGATGATATTGATGAAATCAAGCGTAAGCAAATGGTAGTTAAGAATGCTATCAAAACCAAAAAAATCACTTTCAATTATCACGATGCCGCCACCACATTCCTTGAGGGTGTGTTTGCAAGAGGCGATAGAAAGCTTTGTGCTGTTATGCTTAAAGCCTGCGAAAAGGGTTTTCACTTTGACGGTTGGAGCGATTGTTTTTCCATAGATAAATGGTTAGAAATTTTTGATGAGTGTGGTATAGAACCTACATTCTACACGTCCCGTAAGCGTAGCTTTGATGAAATCCTTCCATGGGATTTTATTGATTACGGCGTTAATAAGAGTTTTCTAAAGTCTGAATGCCTGAAGGCATATGAAAGTGCTACGACACCGAATTGCAGAGAGAAATGCTCAGCTTGCGGTGCGGCAAAATATAAGGGAGGTGTCTGCTATGAAAAATGTAAGAATATGGTTTAAAAAGGATAAAGAGTGCAGATTTATCTCTCATCTTGACCTTAACCGCGTTATGCTCAGAACAGTTTTCAGAGCAAAGCTCCCCATCTGGTATACCGAAGGCTTTAATCCCCACCCCTTTATAACTTTTCCTTTGCCTTTGTCTTTAGGAGTCAGAGGCGAGGCCGAATGTATGGATGTTCGTTTTTTAGACGAAGATTTCGACCTTTCAAAGGTTGCCGAGATTATGAATCCTTTTTTGCCTGATGGTATCAGGGTTTATGACGCAACCGAATGCAAGATGAAACCCGGCGATATTGCTTTTGCCAAATTTACCGCTAAGATTTATTCAGATGCTATGTCAGTCGATGAGCTTAAAACACAGCTTTGTCAACTTATGAAATTGGATGAATATTTGGTTCCAAAGAAGACCAAGTCCGGTATTAAGGACGTGAACATATCGGAGTACCTAAAGCTTATTGAAATTTTACCTGGTTGTGATGCTCTTAATATTTCAGTAACGCTTCCTGCAGGCAGTGCAAATAACGTCAATGTTCAGTTGCTAATTAAAGCTTTAGAAAGCTACGTGGCTTCTGACGTTTACTATGATATAACTCGCTTAGGCGTATTCAACAAAGAAATGAAACCCTTTGAATAAGACTTTACCCGGCTGTTTTAAAGAGGAATTATACGACACGGGTCAATTAATCGCAAGACGAACTAAGAAAATTTTCAAAAAATGTAAAAAAACACTTGATTTTTTTGATTCGTTGCTATATAATAATTGACGTTGTCAAACGCAGAGATGTCCGAGCTGGCCGAAGGAGCACGATTGGAAATCGTGTGTACGGCTAAAACCGTACCAAGGGTTCGAATCCCTTTCTCTGCGCCAGAAAAGCACTTGCTGTAAGCAGGTGCTTTTTTATATATTAGAGGTGGTATTATGAGCGGATATATTATGTGGCTACGTTCATTTGTAGGTCATAAGCCTTTGCTTCAGTGTGGAACAGGTGTAATCGTAGAAAACGAAAAAGGAGAAATTCTTCTGATTAAAAGAACTGATAACGGTTGTTGGGGTTATGCAGGAGGCTCGGTTGAGCTTGGCGAAAAGGTAGAAGACACCGCATGCCGTGAACTTTTAGAGGAAACCGGGCTTATTGCAGAAACTCTTGAGCTTTTCTCGGTATTTTCAGGTGAGGATACTCGCTATACATACCCAAACGGCGATGAGGTTCATAATATCGATATAGTTTATATCTGTCGTAAGTTCAGCGGAACTCCTAATCCCGATAAAATCGAAGCCTCAGATGCTCGGTTTTTTAGTATAGATAATATACCTGATAAAATATCCCCTCCGCTCATAGTTCCTTTAAAGAAATATATTGAAATGCGAAAAAATAACAGCCTGTAGTTTTAAGCTACAGGCTGATTATCATTTGCGTATTGATTTAAAAAACTCAGTCAGTATTTTACTGCACTCATCTTCCATAATACCGCCAAAGCATTGAGGGCGGTGAGTAAAGGGAAGTGAAAAAAGATTTGTAACGCTTGAGCAAGCCCCGTTTTTTAGGTCAAAAGCACCAAAAACAACTTTATCAATTTTAGAGTTAATAATTGCACCTGCACACATAGGGCAGGGTTCTAAGGTTACGTAAAGCTCACAACCTGAAAGATTAGCTGAGCCTAAAATTTTGTTGGCGTTTGTTATAGCCACAATTTCTGCGTGTAAAACGCCTATATTATCACGTTCCTTAAGATTTCTGCCTGTTGCAATAACTTTTCCGTCTTTAACAATTACAGCACCAACAGGCACATCGTTGGTTTCAACGCATTTTTTTGCTTCTTCAAGAGCAAGCCTCATAAAGTCGTATCTGTCCATTATTCAATTACCTGAAGCGTTGATATGCACTCTAATAATGTAATAACAAGGAAGATGATTACTGTAACACTTGTGAAGAATGTTTTAATTCTTTCGCTGAACGTAAGCTCGCCTTCATACTTTTTTAAGCTGCAGAAGTTTTTATCGCTTTTAGAAAACTTATATACTGCTACCAACGCAAGAGCAAACACAGCAGCATAAATACACATATAAACAAAGTCAACGTAAAACGTATCTATACCTGCAAGCTCTAAATTTTCGTAAAAAATATCGGCAATTACTGACATAAAGTTATTCAGTCCATGTATAATCATAGCAGGGAAAATAGAGTTTGTGTAGATTACAGCCCAACCAGCGGCAAGTCCCACCACAAAGGCAAAGGGTGCCTGAGTAAAGTTTCCGTGCATCATACCGAATAGAATAGCAGATGTTAAAAGTGCAAAGCCATCGCCAAATTTTCTCAGTCTGCCCATTATGCATCCTCTGTATACAAACTCTTCGGTAACAGCGGGAACAGCAGATACAGCAACAATGTAAGTTATATGCTCTAAAAGCGAGGTGCTTCCTGTTTGCATATCACTGTACATGGTTTCTAACCCGAAAATGCTTAAATCAACAGAAAATAGCTGTGCAATATAATTAGCGGTAATGCAAACTGTGAAGCCTATTGCAACGACACCCGCAAGCTTTTTAAAAGACATTTTCTCACTTGGCAAAATTTCATTAAGGTCGGTTTTTGTTGCCTTAGCGAATATTACCGCAACTACGCCAAAGCCTATTAATGAAACCAAGGCGTTTAAAAGCATATCGGGGATAAGACTCAGCTTGTCATCAAGGAGCATGGGTGTATTTTCGTATGCTGTCCTCATAACAGAGCTTAAAATAACAGCAAGTATGGAAAAAACCGAAAGGCAGATTATGCTCAGAAGTCCTGTGGAGATACTTCTGCCTCTTAATGCCCTTTTTTCGTTTTGCTTTGCTTGGATTTTCAGGTATTCTTCCTCGTTTACAGGAGGAACATTGTATGCATTGTCAATCATATAATCACTCCAATTCATAATATTATATCACTAAAAATCCAATAATGCAATTTATTTGGAAAAATTAAAAAAATCCTTGACAAATATGCATTTTAGGTGTATTATCTTGAAGTAATAATAAAGCAAAGCGAATAGCTTTCACCTGTGGGGTGCTGTCTGCACGGGTCAATATTGCAGGATTTTTATTTATATTATCCTTGTATTATTGTGCGGGCAGATTTTTCTGTCCGCTTTGTTTTTATCAAAACTGGAGGTGCTTTAACATTAGCAAACAGGAAGTTCTCATTAACGAGAAAATTCGTTGCGACGAGCTCAGAGTAATCGGCACAGACGGTGCACAGCTTGGCATTATGTCATCTGACGCTGCTCTCAAGCTCGCATTTGACCAAAATCTTGACTTGGTGCTTATCGCTGCCCAGGCAAAGCCACCCGTTGGCAAAATTATGGACTACGGCAAGTACCGCTTCGAGCAGGCAAAGAAAGAAAAGGAAGCCAAGAAAAATCAGAAGGTTATCAACATCAAGGAAGTTCAGCTTTCCCTTAAGATTGATACTCACGACTTTGATACCAAAAAGAATGCCGCCATCAAGTTCTTATCTAAAGGCGACAAGGTAAAGGTTTCTATCCGTTTCAGAGGCAGAGAAATGGGCCACTCCCAGTTCGGCTATGACCTTATGGAGCGTTTTGCCAATGATTGTGCTGAGGTTGCTAACATTGAAAAACCTGCAAAACTCGAAGGTCGCAATATGCTGATGTTCCTTGCCCCTAAACCAGTAAAGTAAGAATTAACAGGAGGATTTAATCATGCCCAAAATCAAAACACACAGCGGTGCTAAAAAGCGCTTTAAGGTTTCTAAGAACGGTAAAGTTATCCGCGCTCATGCTAACAAGAGACACATTCTTAACAAGAAGACAACAAAGCGTAAGAGAGTTCTTCGTCAGACAGCTGTAGCAGATGCTACAAACGTAAAGCAGATGAAGCGTCTGATTCCTTACAAATAATTAACTAAAGAAACCTGGAGGTAAAATACAATGGCAAGAGTTAAAGGCGCGATGGCTACTCGCAAAAGAAGAAATAAAGTATTAAAGCTCGCTAAGGGCTACTATGGTGCTAAGTCCAGACACTTCAAGATGGCTAAGCAGGCTGTTATGAAGTCCGGCAACTATGCATATATCGGCAGAAAGCAGAGAAAGAGAGATTTCCGTCGTCTTTGGATTACTCGTATTTCCGCTGCTTGCAGAGCTAACGGCACAAACTATTCCACATTTATGAACGGCCTTAAGAAGGCTAACATCACTCTCAACAGAAAGATGCTTTCTGAGATCGCTATTGCAGATCCCGCAGCTTTCACACAGCTCGTTGAGAAGGTTACAAAGTAAAATAAGCTAAAAGTGCGCCCGATTTTATGTCGGGCGCATCTTTCGTGTAGGTGAAATATGCTTAATATATCATCAAAAGACAATAAAATCATAAAAAATATTTCCAAGCTTCTTTCAAAGTCAAAGTACAGAAAGGAGCAGGGCTTATTTGTAGTGGAAGGTATTCGCCTTTGTACAGATGCTGTACGAAGTAAAGCTTCTATAGATACATTTATCTGTACCGAAGATGCACTTGAAAAATATCCAGAAGCAGTTAAGGAATTAGAGGCAAATTCCAATAATTCCTATGTTGTAACTCCTAATATATTTAGTATGCTCAGCGACACAAAAACCCCACAGGGTGTGATTTGTGTTGTAAAAGCACTTGACAATAAGCCTCAATTTGATAAAATAAACAATAAGTATGTACTTTTGCAGAATATGCAGGACCCCAGTAATCTCGGCGCCGTATTAAGGTCAGCCGATGCACTGGGCATTTCTGGCATTATTCTCACTAAAGATTGTTGTGATATTTTAAGTCCCAAGGTTTGCCGTGCAAGCATGGGTGCTGTTTTCAGAGTCCCCTTCATTATTTGTGATGACGAATGCGAGTTCGTTAAGGAATTCAATAAGCAGGGTAAATCCTATGCGGCAGTTGTACGAAACGGAACAAGCATTACCGAGTTTAAGTATGACGGCACAACACTTCTGTGCATCGGTAATGAAGGTAATGGTCTTACAGCTGATTTGGTGAGTGAATGTACATACCCTGTCACAATCCCTATGAAGGGCAATGCAGAATCCCTTAACGCAGCAGCCGCTGCAGGAATAATTATGTGGGAAATGATTAGATGAATAAATCTACTCTTTATTATATATGGCTTACTCAGGGCATAGGTTACTGTAACACAAAGGTTAAGTATATCTATGGCCTTTATCCCGATATAGAACTTCTATATAAAGGCGGCGAGCAAGAGCTTAGACTTTGCGGAATCTTTACCGAAAATGAAATTTCCAAGCTTATGAAGACAAAGCTCAGCGATGCTGAGAATATTTTAAAAAGATGCGAAGAGCTTAATTATAAGGTCTATGACATTTCTATGGATAAATATCCTCAGCGTCTTCGTGAAATTTCTGATGCCCCTGCAGTTATATATGTAAGCGGTGAACTTCCTGATTTTGAAAATTCCGATTCTGTATCTATTGTCGGCACACGCCGTGCTACAGTTTACGGAATCCGCACGTCCCTTTCTTTAGGTGCTAACCTTTCTAAAAGAGGTTTTGTTGTTGTCAGTGGCGGTGCACTTGGCATTGATTGTGCGGCACATAGGGGAGTATTGCAGGAAAAGGGCACAGCTGTTTGTGTTTTAGGTTGCGGTATAGATTACGACTATCTGTTAGAGAATAAAGAGCTTCGCAATGCTATCGCTTTAACCGGTGCTTTGGTTTCAGAGTATCCGCCGGGTTCTCCTGCTGTTTCTCATAATTTTCCGCAGCGTAATCGAATTATCTCAGCACTTTCAAACGGTGTTATCGTTGTGGAAGCTCCCAAGAAAAGCGGTTCTATGATAACCGTTGACTTTGCTTTGAAGCAAGGTAAGGACGTTTTTGCTGTAATGGGCAACGTAGATTCTCCATTTTCCGCAGGTTCAAACCAGCTCATAAAAGAAGGCGCAGTGCCAATAACATGTTGGCAGGACGTTTGTGAATATTATCACGGAGTTATTGATTCAGAGCCCGAAGCATTTACTGAAAATGCAGTCAAAACAATTCCGTCTAAAAATAAGAATATAACGGCACATTCTGAGAATAAGCCTGTGCCTGTTCATAAAAATACAGATACATTAAACGAAGAAGAAAAAAAGGTTTATCTGAGTATTTCTTCTGAACCGATTCATATTGATGATATAGCCGAGAAAAGCGGGCTTCCGCCTTATGTTGTAATCCGTGCTGTATCATCTTTGGAACTTAAGGATTTTATCGAAAATACCGGTGGCAGACTTTATGCCATTAAATAATTGGAGGTATACTTTAATATGTCAAATTTAGTAATTGTTGAGTCGCCTGCAAAGGCTAAAACAATTAAAAAATACCTTGGCAAAGACTATGAAGTTATTGCATCTATGGGGCACGTAAGAGACTTGCCTTCTGCCAGACTCAGTGTAGATATCAAAAAGAACTTTGCCCCCAAATATGAGATTATAAAAGGTAAGGAAAAGCTTGTGGATGAGCTTAAAAAGCTTGCTTCAAAAAGCGACAAAGTATACCTTGCAACTGACCCTGACCGTGAAGGCGAGGCTATCTCATGGCATTTAGCATATATTCTCGGTCTTGATATGAACGATGCTAACCGAGTTGAGTTTAACGAAATTACAAAGACAGGTGTAGAAAACGGAATGGATAACCCCAGAGCCGTTAATATTGACCTTGTTAACGCTCAGCAGGCAAGACGAATCCTCGACAGACTTGTGGGTTATAAATTAAGCCCCTTTGTTTCTCAGAAAATCCGTCGCGGACTTTCTGCAGGTCGTGTGCAGTCTGTTGCAGTACGTATAATTGTTGACAGAGAAAACGAAATAAGAGCTTTTGTTCCTGAGGAATACTGGAGCATTGATGCAAAGCTTATTCCTAAAGGTGCCCGTAAAGCATTTTCCGCTTCATTCTATGGCTCAGAAGATGGCAAGAAAATTGAGATTAAATCTAAAGAGCAGGCGGACAAGATTCTTGCTGACCTTGAAGGTGCAGATTATGTGGTAACCAAGGTTAAGAACGGTACCCGTAAAAAGTCTCCCGTGCCTCCTTTTATCACTTCCACATTACAGCAGGAAGCTTCCCGCAAACTCAGCTTCCAGTCAAGACGTACCATGCGTGTTGCTCAGGAACTTTATGAAGGTGTAGACATTGACGGAATCGGTGCAACAGGTCTTATTACCTATATGAGAACAGACTCCCTAAGAATTTCCAACGATGCTATGAACGAAGCCGCAAGCTTCATTACCGAAAAGTATGGTAAAAACTACCTTCCTTCAAAGCCTCGTTTCTTTAAATCCAGAAATAACGCTCAGGATGGTCACGAAGCTATAAGACCTACTTCTGTTAACCTTACTCCTGATAAAGTCAAGAATAACTTGACAACTGACCAGTATAAACTCTATAAGCTTATCTGGGAGCGTTTCTTAGCTTCTCAGATGGCGGATTCAATCCAGAAAACCACACAGGTTGATATTACTGCTAATAACTATCTTTTTAAGGCATCAGGCTACAGAGTTGATTTTGACGGTTTTACCGTTTTATATGTTGAGTCCAAGGATGAGGCAGAAGCAAAAACTTCTGAGCTTCCTCCTTTAGATAAAGATATGCCCTTAAAGCTTAAAGAGATTACTCCCAATCAGCACTTTACTCAGCCTCCTGCACGCTTTACCGAGGCTTCTCTCATTAAAGCTCTTGAGGAGTACGGCATCGGCAGACCCTCAACATACGCCGCTACAATTACAACTATTGTAAGCAGAGAGTATGTTAAGCGTGAGGGTAAGACCTTACATCCTACGGAGCTTGGCGAAGCTCTTTCAAACCTTATGAAAGAACGTTTCCCGAAGATTGTTAACGTTAAGTTTACTGCCCAGATGGAACAGGACTTGGATACCGTAGAAAATGGCGATGTTGAGTGGGTAGAGCTTCTTGATACCTTCTATGGTGATTTTGAGAAAACCCTCAAAAAAGCCAAGGCAGATATGGAAGGAGTTAAAATCCAGCTTAAAGAAGACCAGACGGATATCGTTTGCGATAAATGCGGTAAGCTTATGGTTGTTAAGGTAGGCAGATACGGCAAATTTATTGCTTGTCCCGGCTGGCCTGAGTGTAAAAACATTATTCCTTATACCGAGAAGGTAGGCGTAAGCTGTCCCGATTGCGGTAGCGACATTATTGTAAGACGCACCAAAAAGGGTAAAATCTTCTATGGTTGCTCTTCATTCCCAAAGTGTAACTTTATGTCATGGAATGAACCCACAAGTGAGAAGTGCCCCCAGTGCGGCGGTATGCTTTTTAAGAAAAAAGGTAAGAAAGAAACCCTCTACTGCTCCAAAGAGGGCTGTGGATACGAGAAAAAATAATGTATATTAATGTTATCGGAGCAGGACTGGCTGGCTGTGAAGCTGCATATCAGATTGCCAAGCGTGGAATCAATGTGCGTCTTTATGAAATGAAGCCTCTTAAAAAGTCTCCTGCTCATCATACAGATTTGTTTGCAGAGCTTGTGTGCTCAAACTCCTTCAAGGCAGACAGAGTAGCGTCAGCGGCAGGCCTTTTAAAGCAGGAAATGCGTGAGCTTGACTCCCTTCTTATGAAGTGTGCCGATAAGTGCCGTGTTCCTGCAGGCGGTGCCTTGGCTGTTGACAGAACTCTTTTTGCCGAGGAAGTTACAAACTATATAAAATCAATGCCTCTTATCACTGTTATTTCCGAGGAAATAACAGAAATCCCCACCGATGCTGTGACAGTTATCGCCACAGGTCCCTTAACCTCGGATGCACTTTCCCAGAGTATTGCAGAGCTTTTTGGAGAGGGACTCTCATTTTTCGACGCGGCAGCTCCTATTGTTACTCGTGAAAGCATTGACGATAGCTGCTCCTTTGCTGCTTCTCGTTATGACAAAGGCGGCGATGACGATTATATAAACTGCCCTTTGAACAAAGAGGAATATGAAATATTCTATAATGCCCTTGTAAATGCCGAGCGTGCTCCTTTGCATGATTTTGATGTGTATAATCCGAAGGTTTACGAAGGATGTATGCCCATTGAAGTAATGGCAGGCAGAGGTGAAGATACAATCCGCTTTGGCCCAATGAAGCCTGTAGGTTTAAGAGATCCCAGAACAGGTCATCGTCCATGGGCGTGCCTGCAGCTTCGTAAAGAAAATGCAGGTGGAACAATGTATAACCTTGTAGGTTTCCAGACCAACTTAAAATTCGGCGAGCAAAAGCGTGTTTTTGGTTTGATTCCTGCACTTAAAAATGCAGATTTTGTAAGATATGGTGTTATGCATCGTAACACTTTTATCGATAGTCCCAGAGTGCTTAACCCTGATTTATCTGCAAAATGCAGAGATAATCTCTTCTTTGCCGGTCAGCTTACAGGTGTAGAGGGTTACATGGAATCTGCATCTTCAGGTATAATAGCAGGCATTAATGCCGCAAATAAAGTTTTAGGCAAAGAAAGCGTGATTTTACCAGCTGTGTGTGAAATTGGTGCTTTACTTTCATATATAACAGATAAAACCGTTGAGAAATTCCAGCCGATGGGTGCAAACCTCGGAATTCTTCCTGAGCTTTCTGAGCGTCCTCGTGACAAAAAGCTCAGGGCTGAAAAGTATGCAGAACGAGCACTTGAAGCTTTAAAACAATTTATTTCTGAAAGCGACGTGATTTAATGAATATCATAGTTGACGCCTTTGGCGGCGATAATGCTCCTGTAGAAATTATCAAAGGTGCTGAAATAGCACGCAAAGAGCTTAATATCGACATTACCTTAGTTGGTAAAGAGGATGTTATTCGCAAAGTATGTGCTGAAAATGAGATTAACGCAGAGAATTTTACAATTATTCACGCTGATGAGGTTATAGCTACCGATGCTGCAGGCACAGATGTAACCCGCTCGGGTAAGAATACTTCTATGGCGGTGGGTCTCAGAGCTCTTGCTGAGGGCAAGGGTGACGGTTTCCTTTCTGCAGGTAACAGCGGAGCTGTTTGTGCAGGCGGTACACTTATTGTTAAGCGTATTAAAGGCATCAGCCGTCCCGGTTTTTCTCCTGTAATTCCTACTTTAACCGGTCAGGCTCTTCTTATGGATAGCGGCGCTAATCTTCAGTGTCGTCCCGAAATGCTTTGTCAATTCGGTATTATGGGTTCTATTTATATGAACAAGGTTCACGGTGTTGAAAATCCCAGAGTTGGACTTCTCAACGTCGGCACAGAAGAGCATAAAGGTTCGGATTTACAGCACGAAGCTTATGAGCTTTTAAAGAAAGCACCCATTAACTTTATCGGCAATGTTGAAGGCACATTCATGAATGGCGATGTTTGTGATGTTGTTGTTTGTGATGGCTTCTCCGGTAATATCCTTCTTAAAACTTACGAGGGTACAGCTATGGCCCTTATGAAGAAAATCAAGGGTATTTTTACAAAAAATCTTAAGAATAAGCTTGCCGCATCTATGGTTCTTTCAGATGTTAAAGAACTTAAGGATTCTATGAATCCTTCCGAGGTTGGCGGTGCACCTGTGCTTGGTTGTGCAAAGCCTGTGTTCAAGGCTCATGGTAATTCCGATGCGCGTGCTATTTACAGTGCATTAAAGCTTGTTAAAGAATATGTAGAGAATAATGTAGTTGAAGAAATCGCTTCAACTCTCAGAATGATGAAATCAAGTGAAGAGGGAAAGGTAAATGACTGACCTTGAAAAGATTATCGGCTATGAATTTAAAAATAAGGCACTTTTAGAATCTGCTCTTACTCATTCTTCTTATGCAAATGAGCAGGGCAAAGGTGTTGTTTGCAACGAACGACTCGAATTCTTAGGCGATTCTGTACTTTCTCTGGTGGTTTCCACCTTTATTTATAATAACTTTCCCGAATATCCTGAGGGTAATCTCACTAAGCTCAGAGCCTCTCTTGTTTGTGAAAAAGCACTTTTTGCTTTTGCAAAGGAGATTAAGCTGGGCGATTTTATCAAGCTCAGCCACGGTGAAAAACGTGGCGGTGGCGGTAATCGTCCCTCTATAGTTTCTGACGCTTTCGAGGCTCTTATTGCTGCTTTGTATCTCGATGGAGGTTATGAAATTGCCCAGAGCTTTGTATTAAAGTTCGTAGAGCCTCAGACAAAGCACATAAAGGCAATACCTGTTAAGGACTATAAAACCACTCTGCAGGAAATTGTTCAGAAGAACCCGGGTGAGCGTATTGAGTACAGACTTGTAGGAGAAAGTGGTCCCGACCATAACAAGCACTTTACAGTTGAGGTTATGCTTAACTCCAATTGTATAGGCAAAGGCGGCGGCAGAAGCAAAAAGGAAGCTGAGCAGCAGGCTGCCCGTGAAGCCTTGGAGCTAATGGGCTACTGATATGGCTAATGTTTCAATATTTGTGCCTCATAACGGTTGCCCGAATAAATGTTCATTTTGTGACCAAAGGCATATTACAGGCTGTGTTTCTCAGCCTGATTCTGATGATGTAAAGAATACCCTGGAAATTGCTCTTGATTCTTTAAAGGAAAAATCAAAGGATTCTGAAATTGCTTTTTTTGGCGGAAGCTTTACAGCAATCGACAGAGAGTATATGCTTACTCTTCTGGAAAGTACAAGGAAACATATTCATAAATTCAAGGGTATTCGAATTTCAACACGGCCGGATGGTATTGATGATGAGGTTCTTCAGCTTCTGAAAAGTTATAATGTAACTTCAATTGAACTTGGTGCTCAGTCTATGGCCGACTCTGTGCTTTCTGCAAATGAGCGTGGCCACAGTGGTGATGATGTTTATAAAGCATCAGAGCTTATAAAGGCACAGGGCTTTTCCTTGGGTCTTCAGATGATGACGGGACTTTACAAATCTACTGATAAACTTGATATTTATACTGCTGAGGAGTTCATTAAAATTAAACCCGACACAGTAAGAATTTATCCAACGGTTGTTTTTAAAAACACAACCCTTGAAGCACTATATAAAAACGGATTATATAATCCGCCCGGATTAGAATCTTCTGCAAAACTTTGTTCAAAGCTTATTCCTATGTTTGAAAACGCCGGAATAAAGATAATCCGTGTAGGGCTTCATGATAGTGATAGCCTTAAGAAAAATATGGTTGGCGGAGCTTTTCATCCGGCATTCCGTGAGCTTTGCGAGGCTCATATATATTTTAATAATATTATTTCTGCTCTTGATTCTGCTGATATCAAAGGCGGCATTATAAGTATTTTTGTTCCTAAGTCCGATTTATCTAAAGCAATCGGTCAGAAAGGTATCAATAAGAAAAAACTTATTTCCTTAGGATTTAATCCTAAGTTTTTTGAAGATGACACTCTTGCCAACAGGCAGGTTTTAATAACGAAAGGCTAAGTTATGCTTCTTAAATCTCTTGAACTTCAGGGCTTTAAAACATTCCCTGACAAGACAAAACTTAATTTCAATACAGGTATCACAGCCGTAGTAGGTCCTAACGGTTCAGGTAAAAGCAACATCAGCGATGCTATCCGCTGGGTTCTCGGTGAGCAGGCCCCTAAAATCTTACGTTGCAGCCGTATGGAAGACGTTGTTTTTAATGGTACTACCAGCCGTAAGCGTCAGGGCTATTCTGAGGTTACTCTTAATATAGACAATACCGACAGAGCTCTGCCTTTTGACGGCGATACCGTTTCCATAACACGCCGCTATTTCAGAAGCGGTGAAAGTGAGTATCTTATCAACAAGGCACAGGTGCGTCTTAAAGATATAAACGAGCTTTTTATGGATACAGGCTTAGGTCGTGATGGTTACTCTGTTATCGGTCAGGGTAAGATTGATAGCATCGTTTCATCAAAAAGCGAAGACAGACGAGAGATTTTTGAAGAAGCGGCTGGTATTTCCAGATACCGCTACCGCAAAACAGAAGCAGAGCGTAAGCTTTCTCATACAGAGGATAACTTAGTAAGGCTTAGGGATATTGTAACTGAGCTTGAAGATCGTATTGGTCCTCTTAAAACTCAGGCAAAGAAGGCTGAAAGCTTTCTTGAATACTCCACAGAGAAGCGTGGACTTGAAATTGCACTTTGGCTTAATACTCTTGATAAATCTTCAGGTGTAATCAAGGACCATGAGGATAAAATTATTGTAGCCAGAAATCAGTGTGATGAGGCTGATAAGGAAATTACAAGAATTTCAGAGCTTACTGAGTCTATGTATATTGAAAAAGGCTCACTTGCATCTAAAGTAGAAGAGTTAAGAGCCAAAGTAATGGATTTTGAAGGCTTAATTTCTGAGAAAAGAGCCTCGGTTTCCGTTGCAAAAAATGATATTTTACATAACAATGAAAATATAGGAAGAATAAAAATTGATATCGAGCAAATCAATATGTTTGCAATGGATATCAAAAAGGATATAGAAGACAAACTTAAGCTTATTGACGAATATAAGCTGGAAGTAATCGAAAAGCAGAAACTTTATGACGAAACTGCCGATGAGCTTAACCTTACCAATGTAAATGCAAGCCGCAGTTCTGATGATTTGCAGGAAATTACCGCAAAAATTGCAACACTCAGTGCTCAGCAGGCAGATGCAAGGGTTAGTCAGATGACCTGTGCTTCAACTGTTTTAGAGCTTGAATCCAGAATAAGCGGTCTTAATGAAAATTCTGCCCGTAAAAAAGAGGCTCTGGCTTCACTTCATGAAATGCTTGAAGCCTACAAACTGAAGGTTGATGATGCTGTTAAGAAGGTTACTCAGCTTTCCAATACTGAAAAAGGCCTTGCTTTAAAGCTTAATTCAAGGGCAGAGTCGCTTAATAAGCTTAAGAGTGATGCAGATAAATTAATGCTTGATGCTGCAGAAAAATCCAGAAGAGCAAAGCTCTTGGAGGATCTTGAGCAGAATATGGAGGGCTTTAACCACTCTGTTAAAACTGTTATGAAGCGTGCAAAAGCAGGTGAACTTAAGGGTATAAAGGGTCCTGTTTCCAGAATCATTTCAGTTCCCTCAGAGTATACTGTGGCTATCGAAATTGCTCTCGGCTTTGCAATGCAGAACATTGTTACAGCTACCGAGGAAGACGCAAAGCGTGCCATTGCGCTGCTTAAAAAGGATAATGCAGGACGTGCAACCTTCTTACCTGTAAATACAATCAAGGGCAGAAAGCTTGACGAATCAGGACTTGATGATTGCTATGGTTTTGTTGGTGTAGCTTCAGACCTTTGTACCTGCGATAATGAATATAACGGTATTCTTTTGAGCTTGCTTGGAAGAATAGCTATTTTTGAAGATATTAACTCAGCGGTTACTGCCGCAAAGCGTTTTGGTTATAAGTTCAAGGTAGTTACCCTGGACGGTCAGGTAGTTAATGCCGGTGGTTCCCTTACAGGCGGTTCTTTGGCTAAAAACAGCGGTCTCTTATCACGTACAGCTGAAATTAATGATATTAAAGCTGATGCTCAGAAGCTTATGAAAAAAGCTGAAGAAGCTAAAAATCTTTATTTATCGGCACAGGGTGATTATTCCAAAATTGAAGCTGAAATCCTCGGCACCCGTGCTGACTTATCCGTTGCCGCACAGGAGCAGGTAAGAATCGAAACTGAGCTTAAAGCTTGCGAAAACGAGCTTGCTCTTGCAGAACGTGACGCAAAAGCTCTTGAGGAAGAAATCACAAATTGTACTTTAAGAATTAAAAATCTTAAGGATGAGCAGATTAAAGCAGAGTCAGTTATTAACACCTTTACTCAGCAGATTGCGGTTGAAGAGGCAAAGGCTGAGCAAATCAGCGGCAGCCGTGCAGGTATTAAGGAAAAACGCGAAGAGCTTTCTCAGAAACTTCAGGAAATCCGCCTTGAAATTGTAACTCTTCAGAAAGATATCGAAAGCCTTGGCACCGAGGTTAACAACGCCAGAAGTATGGGCGATAACCACGAGGAGCGAAAGGCGGAGCTTAAATCCCAGATTGAAGAGCTTTTCTCAAAAAGTGCCGAGTCAGAGAGTCTTATCGGATCCCTTAACAAGGATATTGAAGAGCTTACAGATAATATTAAAACCTGCGAGCAGGACATTGATGCAGTTACAAAACGCAGAGACGAAATTGAAAAAGAAAACTATGCACTTCGTCAGCGTGAGAAAGATAAGCTTTCTGAGCGTGAGCAGGCTTCAATGGAGCTTGCCCGTTTGGAAGAACGTAAGATTCATCTGCAGAATCAGTACGATAATATTATCGCAAAACTTTGGGAAGAATACGAGCTTACCAGACGTGAAGCAGAGGAAGAAGCTCAGGAAATTGAAGATATTCCCAGTGCCAACAAGCGTCTTGCCGAGCTTAAGCAGAAAATTAAGAATCTGGGCTCTGTAAACGTAGGTGCTATTGAGGAATATAAAGAGGTTTCCGAGCGTTACACCTTTATGTCTGAGCAGGTTGAGGACGTAGAAAAATCAAAGAAAGAAATCATTAATCTTATCGGTGAGCTTACCAAAAAGATGAAAGAAAGCTTCTTGGAAAGCTTTACCGAAATTAACAAGCACTTTATTCACACCTTCGCTGAGCTTTTTGGCGGCGGAAGTGCAAAACTTGAGCTTGCAGACCCTGAGGATATATTGAACAGCGGAATTGATATTTCAGTTCATCCTCCTGGAAAAATTGTTACTCATCTTGAGTCGCTTTCAGGCGGTGAAAAGGCACTTGTAGCCATAGCTCTTTATTTTGCAATTATGAAGGTAAGACCTGCTCCGTTCTGTGTAATGGACGAGATTGAGGCTGCTCTCGACGAGGTTAATGTTGACCGCTTTGCAAGATATATGAGAAACTTAACAGATACAACTCAGTTTATTACAATTACCCATCGCCGTGGTACCATGGAAGAGGCGGATGTTCTCTACGGTGTTACTATGCAGGAAGAGGGTATCAGTAAGCTCTTGGAGCTCAGAGCAACAGAAGTTGCCGAAAAGCTTAAGATGCAGACAAATTAAACAGGAGGTATATAAAAATGGGATTTTTCAGTAAAATCAAAGAAGGACTTAAAAAAACCAGAGAGTCAATTGTAGGTAAAATTGACTCTGCCTTAAAGTCCTTCAAAAAAATAGACGATGAACTTTTTGAAGAGCTTGAAGAGCTTCTTGTAATGGGTGACGTAGGTGTTGCTACAGCTCAAAAGATGTGTGACGAGCTCAGAGTAAGAGTTAAAAAGCAGGGAATAACAGACCCTTCTGAAATTACAGGCTTACTGTGCGAAATTACAGAAGAAATGCTTAAAGGCGGTCAGGAGCTTAACGTAAGTACTTCTCCTTCCGTAATTCTTGTAATCGGTGTAAACGGTGTAGGTAAAACTACTACTATCGGTAAGCTTGCCAATAGCTTTGTTAAAGAAGGAAAAAAGGTTACTCTTGCTGCTGCTGACACTTTCCGTGCTGCTGCTATTGACCAGCTTGACATATGGGCTGAAAAAAGCGGTGCAGATATTGTTAAGCAGAACGAAGGCTCAGACCCTGCTGCTGTAGTATTTGATGCAATTTCCTCAGCAAAAGCAAAGCACAGCGATATAATTATCTGTGATACAGCGGGCAGACTTCACAACAAAAAGCATCTTATGGACGAGCTTGCAAAGATTAACAGAATTATCGACCGTGAGCTTCCTGATGCTGCAAAAGAGGTTCTTCTTGTTCTTGATGCTACAACAGGTCAGAACGCTGTTGTTCAGGCGGCTGAATTCTCTAAGGCTACAGGTATTACAGGCATTGTTCTCACAAAGCTTGACGGCACAGCCAAGGGCGGAGTTGTTCTTGCCATTAAAGACGGCTTACAAATTCCCGTTAAGTATATCGGTGTTGGTGAGCAGGTTGACGACTTACAGCCTTTCTCTCCCTCAGATTTTGCCAAGGCACTTTTCGACAGAGGTGAGGCATAATGGCCGAAAGGTTTTTGGTTGCTTCCAATAATGCTCATAAGCTCAGCGAGTTTAAAAGGATTATGTCTGACCTTGGTGTTGAAGTAATCAGTGCTAAAGAAGCAGGCATTGACTTTTCAAATGTTGAGGAAACAGGCAGTACTTTTGCCGAAAACTCATATATAAAAGCTATGTATGCTTTTGAACAGACAGGACTTCCTTCAATTGCTGATGATTCAGGTCTTTGCGTAGATGCTATAAACGGCAGACCCGGCATATATTCTGCACGCTATGGTGGCGAAAACTCTACAGATGATGAAAAAATCAACCTTCTTTTAAGTGAGCTTTCAGAGGTTGAGAGAGAAAAGAGAACGGCTCACTTTAATTGCAGTATCTGCTGCATTATCTCAAAAGATGATGTTATTGAAGTTGAAGGTAAATGCGAAGGCTATATCGGCTTTGAGAAAAAAGGCGAAAACGGCTTTGGCTATGACCCGATTTTCTATCTTTCAAGCGGCAAAGCTTTTGCTGAGCTTTCTGCTGAGGAAAAGGATATGCATAGCCACCGTGGAAACGCATTAAGAAAGTTCTATGACCTTTTAAAAGAAAGGAAAGATTTAAATGTTAACCAGTAAACAGAGAGCATACCTGAGAGGTATGGCCAATTCATACGATACAATTTTAATAGTCGGCAAAGGCGGTATTACAGATACTGTTATAAAGCAGGCTGACGACGCTTTAAAGGCCCGTGAGCTTTTTAAGGGTAAGGTTTTGGAAAGCTGTGAATTAAGCTCCAGAGAAGTTGCCGATAAACTGGAAGAAGAAACTAATGCTGATGTTGTTCAGGTAATCGGCTCTAAGTTTATTTTATATCGTCCTAATCCTGATAAGAAAAAGGACGAGAGAATCCGTCTTCCCAAGTAATTATGAAGCTTGCAATGTTTGGCGGAAGCTTTGACCCTGTCCACAGAAATCATGTTGCATTGTGCGAAACAATGATAGAAAAAATCGGTCTGGATAAGGTTATTGTTTTTCCTGCTGCATGTTCACCTTTTAAAACAGAAGCTCAGACCGAGGATTTTCACAGGCTTAATATGTGCAAAATCGCCTTTGAGCATCATAACACTGTAGAGGTTTCTGACTTTGAAATTTTAAGAGGCGGTAAAAGCTATACCGTTGATACTCTCAGGTTTCTTAGTGCTGAGTATAAAGATGCCGAACTTTACTTGATAACTGGTGCAGATGCTTTTTTGACCCTTGATAAATGGTATAAAGCCGAAGAAATTTTCAGCCTTGCACACATTCTTACTGTTGTAAGAGATGATGACGATATCAGTATTCTTAAAGCAAAAGCAGAAGAGTATAAGGTCTATAAGGCAAAATGTACTCTGGTAAGTACTCTTGTAGGGCCAATAAGCTCAACCAAAGTGCGAGAAGTGCTTAAAAACGGTTTAGATGTAAGCTTATATTTACAGGATAATGTTTTAAAATATATTAAAGAGAACGGATTGTACGGTTATGCAGATTGATTATTACTATTCTTTAGCTGAAAAAAATCTCAGTGAGTATAGGTTTTACCACAGCAAAATGGTAGCTAAGGCTGCAAAAGAGCTGGCCCTCAAATATGGTGCAGACTCAGCAAAAGCAGAACTGGCAGGCATTCTTCACGATATAACCAAGGAAATGCCTATAAATAATCAGTTGCAATTACTTGAAGATAATGGTATAATGCTTGACAGTGTGACAAAAAGCAGCGAAAAAATACTTCACGCAGTATCAGGGGCGGCATACGCTGAGTTTGAGCTCAGGATAAATGACCGTGATGTTATTGATGCTATCCGTTTTCACACTACAGCAAAGGCTGATATGACTTTGCTTCAAAAAATAGTTTTTGTTGCAGATTTTATCAGCGAAGACAGAAGCTATCCCGATATTGAAATTATGCGTCAGGAGGCTGAAAAAAGCCTTGAGCAGGGGATGAAATATGCCTTGAGCTTTGTTATTAAAAGCTTGGTTTCTCAAGGCAGATGCATCCATCCCGACGCTATTGATGCTTATAATGAAATCATTATGAAAGGAATATGAAATATGACAGCTTTTGATACAGCGATTAAAGCAGCTCAGCTTTTTTCAGATAAAAAGTGTAAGGACATTTCGGTTATTAAAATTTCCGATGTTTCTTCTCTTGCAGATTATATGGTTATCGCTACAGGTAACAACTCAACTCATGTAAAAGCTCTTGCAGATGAAGTAGAAGTTGCACTTAAAGAGCAGGGCAGAGCAGTAGACCACATTGAAGGTCACCGCACAGAGAGTTGGGTGCTTCTGGATTATTCTGACGTTATTATTAATGTATTTTCAGATGAAGCACGTGAGTATTATGGTCTTGAGCGTCTGTGGCAGAGTGGCGAGGCAGTAGACCTTAGTGACTATATTTCTGACTGATACTAAAAGAGAGGGATTAATTTGAAATACGAGCATAAAAATATAGAACCTAAATGGCAAAAAATCTGGGAAGATACAGGCGTTTTTGAAGCAAAGGATAATTCTGACAAAAAGAAGTTCTATGCTCTTGTAGAATTCCCTTATCCCAGCGGTGCAGGTATGCACGTTGGCCATATCAAGGCATATTCCGGCCTTGAGGTTGTTTCAAGAAAGCGTAGAATGGAAGGCTATAATGTACTTTTTCCCATAGGCTTTGATGCTTACGGTCTTCCTACAGAAAATTACGCTATCAAAACCCACATTCATCCCCGTCAGGTTACTGATACAAACATTGAGAGATTCACAAGTCAGCTCAAAAAGGTTGGTTTCTCTTTTGATTGGAACAGAGTTATTGACACAACCGAAGAGGATTACTACAAATGGACACAGTGGATTTTCCTTAAAATGTTCGAGAACGGTCTTGCTTTCAGAGATAAGACATTAGTAAACTATTGCCCTTCATGTAAGGTTGTACTTTCCAATGAAGACTCTCAGGGCGGTAAGTGCGATATCTGTCACAGCGATATCGTTCAGAAGTCAAAGGATGTTTGGTATTTACGCATTACCGAGTATGCTGATAAGCTTCTTGAAGGCCTTAAGGACGTTGATTATCTTCCTAATGTAAAATTACAGCAGGAAAACTGGATTGGTAAGTCCACAGGTGCTTTTGTTAACTTTACAGTTAAAGATACTGACGAAACTCTCAGAATTTATACCACTCGTCCCGATACTTTATTTGGTGTTACCTTTATGGTTATGGCACCTGAGCATCCTATGCTTGATAAGTATAAGGATATGATCGCTAACTTCAATGAGGTTGAAGATTACAGAACCGAGTGCAGTAAAAAGACCGAGTTTGAGAGAACTCAGCTTGTTAAGGACAAAACAGGTGTTAAGCTTCAGGGCTTTACCGGCATCAATCCTGTTAACGGCAAAGAAATTCCCATTTTTATTTCTGACTATGTAATGATGGGTTACGGCACAGGTGCCATTATGGCTGTGCCTGCCCACGATCAGCGTGACTACGATTTCGCTAAGAAGTTTGGTGTTGATATTATTGAGGTTATCAAGGGTGGAGACATCGCTAAAGAAGCCTACACAGGCGACGGCGAAATGGTTAACTCTGATTTCCTCAACGGCTTAACTGACAAGAAGAGCTCTATTGCAAAAATGCTTGAAGAGCTTCAGAACAGAGGCATAGGTGAGAAGGGTGTTCAGTACAAAATGAAGGACTGGGCATTCAACCGTCAGCGTTATTGGGGCGAGCCTATTCCTATTGTTCACTGTGAAAAGTGCGGTATGGTTGCTGTTCCTTATGAAGAGCTTCCCTTGAAACTTCCTAAGGTTGAGAATTTTGAGCCCGGTCAGGATGGCGAAAGTCCTCTTGCTAAAATTGAGGAATTCGTAAACTGCACTTGTCCCAAGTGCGGCGGCAAAGCAAAGCGTGAGACCGACACAATGCCTCAGTGGGCAGGTTCTTCCTGGTATTTCTTACGTTATATTGATCCCCACAATGATAATGAGCTGGCCAACATGGAAAAGCTTAAATACTGGATGCCCATCGACTGGTATAACGGTGGTATGGAGCACGTTACACGTCACCTGATTTATTCACGTTTCTGGCATAAGTTCCTTTATGATATCGGTATGGTACCCTGTGAGGAGCCTTATGCAAAGAGAACTGCTCAGGGTCTTATTCTTGGTCCTGACGGTGTTAAGATGAGTAAGTCCCGTGGTAACGTTGTTGACCCCAACGAGGTTGTTGACCAGTACGGTGCCGACGTTTTACGTACATATGTACTCTTTATGGGTGACTATGAGCAGGCTGCTCCTTGGTCAGAAAGCTCTATGAAGGGCTGTAAGAGATTTACAGACAGAATCTGGAATCTTCAGGACATCCTCGTAGATGGAGATGAGTATTCCGAAGACCTTTCTGCTGATTTCCACAAAACAATTAAGAAGGTTTCTGAGGATATCGAAAGCCTAAAGTTCAACACAGCAATTGCTTCACTTATGACTCTTATCAACGCTATTTACACTAAGGGTTCTATTAACAAGGCAGAGCTTAAAACCTTTATCCTTCTTGCTAATCCTTTTGCTCCTCATATTACAGAGGAAGTTAACAGCATTGTGTTTGAGAATGAAGGTATGCTTGCTAATGCTCAGTGGCCTCAGTTTGACGAAGCTAAGTGTGCTGATTCAACTGTAGAAATTGCAGTACAGGTTTGCAGCAAAATTAAGGCAAGAATTAAGGTGAGCACAACAGCGACTGAAGACGAAGTTTTTGCTCAGTGCTTAGAAAATGATGATGTTAAAAAGGCCTTGGAGGGTATGACAATCATCAAAAAATTCTACAAAACAGGCTCACTTGTTAACTTTGTAGCAAAACCTATGTAAAATTTCGACATTTTTGAAGAATATTCTGTTTTTTCTATTGACACAATCGTCAAAGTTATGTATAATAACATTTGAATTTTGAAATATCCCTTATTTTAGATGGGAGGGAAACCCGATGGCAGAAGTTAGATTAAAAGAGAATGAATCTCTTGAGAATGCTTTAAGAAGATTTAAGAAGCAGTGTGCAAGAGCTGGCGTTATCGCTGAAGTTCGCAAGAGAGAAGCTTATGAGAAGCCCTCTGTAAAGCGCAAGAAGAAATCTGAAGCAGCTCGCAAGCGCAAGTATAAGTAATCTTTTAGGCGGACAGGATAGTTTTATCTGTCCGCCTTTGATTTTATCTTAAAGGATGATTTTATGAATGTTTTTAGTAATAGAGTTAAAACTCTTCAGAGCAAACTAAGTCCTTCTCAGGCAGCTTTAGTTACTGATGAGATTTCTATTTTTTATTTCACAGGCTTTCCTCATAGCGAAGGTTATTT
Organism: Ruminococcus sp.; assembly: GCA_017456845.1. Classification (GTDB taxonomy): domain Bacteria; phylum Bacillota; class Clostridia; order Oscillospirales; family Acutalibacteraceae; genus Ruminococcoides. Next base: position 41,919 of record JAFTIP010000002.1, on the reverse strand, counting down.
TTTTGCAACCGCTGATGAAAGCTACCTTTTGGTTGATTTCAGATATATAGAAGCAGCAGAAAACACTGTTAAAACCTCTAAAGTGGTTATTTTTTCTAACCCCTATGAATCTGTTAATGAGCTTATATCTGCAAATAATATTTCAGAGATCTTATTAGAATCCGAAAAAGTTACTTTATCTGATTTTAATGCAATGCAGAAAAATGTTAATGCAAAATTAATAGATAGCAATGAATTATCATCTGCAATTAAAGAGCTTAGAATTATAAAAACTGATGACGAAGTCGAAAAACTAAAAAAAGCTCAGGATATTGCTGAAAAAGCTTACCTTGAGGTTCTTAATATCGTTAAACCCGGCATTACAGAACGTGAAATTGCTTTAGAGCTTGAGTATCTTATGAAAAAGAACGGAGCCGAGAAAATTGCTTTTGATCTTATAACTGTAACAGGCAAGAAAACTTCATTGCCTCACGGAGTTCCTGCTGATGTTAAGGTTCAGAATGGCGATTTTGTTACCTTTGATATAGGTGCTGTTTATGAAGGATACCATAGCGATATGACCAGAACCATTGCTGTTGGTGAAGTAAGCGAAGAGCAGAAGAAGATTTACGATATTGTCCTTAAAGCTCATCTTGAAGGCTTAAACGCAGTAAAAGCCGGTGTAAGCGGTTTTGAAGTAGATAAAGTCTGCCGTGATATTATTACAGAAGCAGGCTATGGTGAATATTTTGGACACGGTACAGGCCACGGTGTGGGTCTTGAGATTCACGAAGAGCCCAGAGTCAGCCCTAAGGGTAACGCAATTCTTGAGTCGGGTATGGTTATTACTGTAGAACCCGGTATCTATCTGCCCGATAAATTCGGTGTAAGAATCGAAGATACTGTTTTGGTAACAGAAGATGGCTATGAAACCTTTGCTCATATTCCTAAAGAATTAATAATTCTTTAAAGTGTATTGACAAGATGTACCATTATTTTGTATAATAAATTGAATAAACAATAACTTTTTAAAAGTTTATTAGGAGGATTTAAAATGATTTCTGCAGGTGATTTCAGAAACGGTGTTACATTTGAGATGGACGGCCAGGTAGTTTCTATTGTAGAGTTCCAGCATGTTAAGCCCGGCAAAGGTGCTGCATTCGTTAGAACTAAGATCAGAAACGTTATCACAGGTTCCGTTGTTGAAAAGACTTTCAACCCCAACGATAAGTACCCCACAGCTTTTATTGAGAGAAGAGATATGGAGTATAGCTACAATGATGGCGACCTCTATTACTTTATGGATACAGAGACATGGGAGCAGGTTCCCATTAACAAGGATATCCTCAGCGATAACTTCAAGTTTGTTAAGGAAAATATGACTTGTAAGGTTCTTTCCTATAAGGGTAACGTATTCGGTGTAGAGCCTCCCACATTTGTTGAACTTCAGGTTACACAGACTGATCCCGGTTTTGCAGGCAACACAGCTACTAACGCTCTTAAGCCCGCAACTCTTGAGACAGGTGCTGAGGTTAAGGTTCCTCTCTTTATCGAAGAAGGCGAGATGCTTCAGATCGATACAAGAACAGGCGAGTACCTCGGTAGAGCATAATTTTTGCTAAAGGAAGTATTAATATGACTTTAACAGAAAAAATTTCTTACATCCGCGGCCTTGCAGACGGCTTAAAGCTTGATGAGACTAAGGATGAAGTAAAGGTTCTTAATGCAATTATTGATCTTCTTGATGATATGGCAATTGCCGTAACAGATATGGAAGAGCTTTATGATGAAATGAGCGAGCAGCTTGATGCTGTTGATGAGGATTTAGCAGATCTCGAAGAAGACTTCTACGATGACTGTGATTGCTGTGATTGTGACTGCGACGATGATTGTTGCTGTGATGATGACTGCGATTGCGATTTGGATGACGAGGTGTTCTATGAGGTAACTTGCGGTAAATGCGGTGAAACAATCTGTGTTGACGAGGATACTCTCTTAGAGGGCGAAATCGTTTGTCCTGTTTGCGGCGAAGTTTTAGAGTTTGACTTCTCAGACCTTGACTGCTGCTGTGATGATGACTGCGACTGCGGTTGCTGTCACGAAGAATAATTAATATTCACAACTCCCACACCCTTGGTATAGAATACTGAGGGTGTGTTTTTTGTTACATAGAAAAAAGCGTTCTAAAATTCGTAAGAGATTAATTAAATATCTGATTTTTTTGCTAATTATCTCGGTAGGCTTTTTTGTGCTTTTTGAGTTTAAAGCCAGAGACCTTGTATATAACACCGTTGATAATGAGCTTGAAATTATTGCTCAGAATGCTATGGATAACGCGGTTTTAGAGGTTCTTAGTGAATATGTTACTGATTATAACGATTTGGTTATTGCAGAAAGTTCGGATAACTCAAAGATAACCTCCTTAAGAACTGACAGCAAAAAAATTAATATGCTAAAGGCTGAAATTTCCAACGCAATTACTGAAAATATTCGCCAAGGAAAGAGGGTATCGGTTGCGGTACCTGTTGGTGCCTTCACGGGTTTAGTTTTGCTTTCTTCTTTAGGCCCTGAAATGCCCGTGAAAATGCGGATGGACGGAAGCTGTACAACTGATATCAGGTCAGAATTTACTTCGGCAGGCATAAACCAGACGGTACACCATATTTACCTCTATGTAGAAGCCGACGTCAGTCTTACTTGTCCCATAATTGCACACGAAACTACAGTAATCACAAAATATGAGCTGTGTCAGACGGTTATTGTAGGCTCTACTCCCAATATGTTCGCTAACGTAGGATACTGAGCTCACAAGATGTTGTATAAAAATATTTATACAGACTTGAAATAATAGAGATATTGTGGTATTATGTACTTTGAAATATCAGATTGGGGGAGTGTACCCTGAAAAGTAATTTATATCAGTATACACCAATGGATAACGCTCAGCAGGAATACCTTAATTTAATTGCTGAGATTATGGATGTAAGAAAACGTGCTGATAAACCCATGGCTTATATACATACCTACGGCTGTCAGCAGAATGTTGCCGATAGTGAAAAGATTAAAGGTATGCTTTATCTTTGCGGTTTTGATTTTACCGAAGATGCTGAAGAAGCAGATTTTATCCTTTTTAACACATGTGCAGTAAGAGAGCACGCAGAGGACAGAGTTTTCGGAAATGTAGGAGCATTAAAGAATATCAAACGCAGACATCCATCTGTTACAATCGCTTTATGCGGATGTATGATGGAGCAACAACATGTTGCCGATAGAATCAAAAGGAGTTATCCCTTTGTAAACCTTGTGTTCGGTACTCGTTCACTTTATCATTTCCCTGAGCTTCTTTATAATGTTCTTTTAACAGGTACGCGTACTTTTGAGCGTGATATTCCTGAGAAAACTGTTTGCGAAGGTTTGCCCGTTTTGAGAGATGGCAGTTTTAAAGGTTGGCTTCCTATAATGTATGGCTGTGATAATTTCTGCTCATACTGTATAGTGCCTTACGTAAGAGGAAGGGAGCGTTCTCGCTCCAGTGCCGCTGTTATTTCCGAGGCTAAGGATATGATTGAGAAGGGTTATAAAGACATAACACTTTTAGGTCAGAACGTTAACTCCTATGGCAAAGGCTTAGATGAAGATATTAACTTTGCAAAGCTTTTAAAAGAGATCGATAAAATCCCCGGAGATTATCGTTTAAGATTTATGACATCTCATCCTAAGGATTGCTCAAAGGAACTTATCGACACTATTGCCGAAGGAACTCATATTTCAAGTCACCTTCATCTGCCTTTCCAGTCAGGTTCAGACAGAATCCTTAAAATGATGAATCGTAAGTACGACAGAAAGAAGTATCTTGAAATCGTAAACTACGCCAAGGAGAGAATCCCAAATGTTTCTCTTACCAGCGACATTATCGTAGGTTTCCCCGGAGAAACTTACGAGGATTTTTGTGAAACACTTTCTCTTATAAAAGAGGTTGAATTCTCATCTTTGTTTACTTTTATCTATTCACGCCGCAAGGGTACTCCTGCCGCTGAAATGGATGATGTAGCCACAGATGCCGAGAAGTCGCAGTGGTTTAATGAGCTTTTAAAAACACAGGAGGAAATCGCTGCCAGAAGATGTGCATCCATGGTTGGCGAAACTCACAGAGTTCTTATAGAAGAAAAGAACGAGAAAAACGGTCTTTTATCAGCCAGAACCTCAGGTAATATTATTGTTGAGGTTGAAGGCGACGAGAGCCTGATCGGTTCTTTTAAAGATGCAAAAATAACCGAAGCACGCAACTGGATACTCAGAGGCGTTCTTATATAAAAGATTTTTAAATTAAAAGGAGATATAAAAATGGATATTATCGAACTTTCAAGAGAATTAGGTAGAAAAATTCAGCAGGAAGAGTCTTACATCAATATGCAGGCTGCAAATAAAGCTTGCGAAGAGGACGAGGCACTTCAGGCCCTTATCGGTGAGTTTAACCTTAAGAAGCTTGCTCTTAACGAAAAGATTTCTGCCCCCGAGCAGGACAAAGAGGCAGTAGCTGAGCTTAACACAGCTATGCGTAAAATTTATGCCGACATTATGGTTAACGAGAATATGATTAAACTCAATGAGTCCAAGGCTCAGTTTGACACAATCATTAACAGAGTTTTCGCTATCGTTTCCAATTCTGCAAACGGCGAAGACCCCAACACAACCGACTATCAGGCATCCTGCTCCGGTAGCTGCAGCTCTTGCTCAGGTTGTCACTAATTAAATTCTAACGAAAGGAAGTGAGCATATGGCAGAGCTTTCTCCAATGATGAAGCAGTATTTCGAAATAAAAGAGAATAACAAAGACAGCATTCTGTTTTTCAGATTGGGCGATTTCTATGAAATGTTCTTTGATGATGCCAAGCTCGCTTCCCGTGAACTCGACCTTACCTTAACAGGTCGTGACTGTGGTCAGGAGGAGCGAGCACCTATGTGTGGTGTTCCTTTCCACAGTTGTGAAGGTTACATTCAGAAGCTTGTAGCAAAAGGCTATAAGGTTGCAATCTGTGAGCAGACACAGAATCCTGCAGAGGCAAAGGGTCTTGTTAAGCGTGATGTTATCCGTGTTATCACACCCGGTACTGTGGTTGAGTCAGGTATGCTTGATGAAAGCAAGAACAACTATATTGCAAGTCTTTATTCCGATGGCAGCAATGCAGGTATCTGTTTTTGCGATGTTTCCACAGGTCAGCTTTATGCTACTGAGCTTTCAGGAAAAACTGTAGCCGATGAAATAAAAAGCCAGCTTATTAGCTATAATCCCCACGAAATCTTGCTTGGGGGTACCCTTGCGCAAAGTATTGCTTTAGGTAATTTTATTGAGGACAAGCTTATAGCAAATGTTGAAAAGCCAAATGAGGACAACTATACATACCTTGACTCTTTTGATACTATCTTAAAACATTTCGGTCCTAAAAAGTCAGAAAAACTTAAGGATCAGCAAATGACGGTTCTTGCCTTAGGTGCGTTGATTTCATATCTTTACAAAACCCAGATGACAGGTCTTGAGCGTATAAGTGATGTTGAGCTTTACTCTGTTAATCAGTATATGAAGCTTGATTTTAACACACGTCGTAACTTAGAACTTACTCAGACGATGCTCACAAAAGAAAAACGAGGTTCACTTCTCTGGGTTCTCGATAAAACGAGAACTGCAATGGGCAAACGTCTTATGCGTTCTTGGATAGAACAGCCATTAATGAATGCTGCGGCGATTATCCGCAGGCATACTGCTGTTGAGGAACTTCTTAACAATACAGTTAAACGTCTTGAAATTACCGCTGCTTTAACAGGTATCCTTGACATCCAGAGAATTATGACCAAAATCGTATTCGGTTCTGCCAATGCAAGGGAACTTCGATCTTTGGCGGCTGCCTGTGCTGAGCTTCCTGCAATTAAAAGTCTTTTGGAGGATAGCACATCAAGCTATCTCAAAGAGCTTTACAAATCTTTGGACACTTTGGAAGATATCTATGCTCTGATTGATAACGCAATTGTGGACGAGCCTCCTTTTACAGTAAGAGAAGGCGGTATGATTAAAGAAGGTTTTAACCCTGAGCTTGATTCTGTAAGATTTGATATGACAGGCTCAACCTCACTCCTTGCTCAGATTGAAGCAGGAGAGAGGGAAAAAACCGGCATTCCCAAGCTTAAGGTAGGTTATAACCGAGTATTCGGCTACTTTATTGAGGTAACAAATTCCTACAAAGAACTTGTTCCCGAAACCTATATCCGCAAGCAGACCCTTGCTAACTGCGAGCGTTACATGACTCAGGAGCTCAAGGATTTAGAGGCACGCATTTTAGGTGCAAAGGACAAATCCGTGGCAATGGAGTATGAGATTTTTACAGGTATCCGCAAAACCGTTGCTGATAATTTAGCAAGAATTGAAGTTACAACTTCCACAATTGCTACTCTTGATGTGCTTTGTTCACTTTCAAATGTAGCAAGCGATAATAACTTTGTAAGACCCGACATTACTTTGTCATCAACATTAAGGCTTAAGAATTCCCGTCATCCTGTTGTTGAAGCTTTGCTTAAGAATTCAATGTTCGTTCCCAACGATGTTTTTCTTGACTGTGAGGCTAACAGGGTTGCAATTATCACAGGCCCTAATATGGCAGGTAAGTCTACATATATGCGTCAGGTAGCTTTGATCGTGTTGATGGCTCAGATGGGAAGCTTTGTTCCCTGTGAAAGTGCCGAAATCGGCATTGTAGATGCTATTTATACAAGGGTAGGAGCTTCTGACGATTTAGCCGCAGGTCAGTCTACCTTTATGGTAGAAATGTCTGAGGTTGCTAATATTGTAAAAAATGCAACACAAAAAAGCCTTCTTGTTTTCGACGAAATCGGCAGAGGTACGTCAACCTTTGACGGCATGAGTATTGCAAGAGCTGTGCTTGAGTATGTGGTTAACAAAAAGCACTTAGGTGCAAAAACTCTTTTTGCCACTCATTATCACGAGCTTACAGTTCTGGAAAGTCTTATGGAAGGTGTAAAGAATTATAACATTGCCGTTAAAAAACGTGGTGATGATATTACTTTCCTGAGAAAAATTGTAAAAGGCGGAGCCGACGAAAGCTATGGTATCGAGGTTGCTAAACTTGCAGGTATTCCCGAATCCATTATCCGCCGAGCAAAGGAAATATTGAAAGAGCTTACTTTAGCTGAGCCCGATGAGGTTAAGGCAATGACCTCAAAAATTAATGAAACAGAAAGTCAGCAGTTAACTCTTTTAAACCCAGTTAATGATGTTATTACCGAAAAGCTTAATAAAGTTGATATAAACACCTTGACTCCTATCGAGGCAATCAACCTTATTTATGAACTAAAAAAACTGCTTTAATTTTTACCAAGGAGGTGCAGTAATGAGCAGAATAAATGTACTTGAAAAGCACGTGGCTGAGCTTATTGCTGCAGGCGAGGTTGTAGAAAGACCTTCCTCCGTTATAAAAGAACTTGTAGAAAACTCAATTGACGCAGGCTCAACTAAAATTACTGTCGAAATCAAAAACGGCGGTAAAACTTTTATAAGAGTTGCAGACAACGGTTGCGGAATTGAGAGAGATGATGTGAAAGTCGCTTTTCTCCGTCACGCAACCAGTAAAGTTAAAGTTCAGGATGACCTTGATTCTATTGCCACTTTAGGCTTCAGAGGCGAAGCACTTGCTTCTGTCGGTGCAGTTGCCAACGTGGAGCTTATAACCTGTGCTGATACTGAGGAAATTGGAACATTTTACTCGGTATCAGCCGGTGAAGAAATAGAACTTTCCGATACGGGATGTCCCAAAGGCACAACTATTATTGTCAGAGATTTGTTTTTCAACATTCCTGCCCGTCAGAAGTTTCTGAAAAAAGACGTAGCAGAGGGCAACGCTATTGCTCAGGTTATGGATAGAATAGCCCTTTCTCATCCTGAAATCGCTTTTACTTTTATCCGTGATTCAAAGGTAGCTTTAAAAACCTCAGGCGACGGTAAGTTAAGCTCAGCAATTTATTCAGTATTTGGCAGAGATTTCGCAAATTCTATGCTTGAGGTAGACTATAAACTGGGCCCTGTTGAGGTGAAAGGATACATTTCAAAGCCTGAATCAGCTCGTCCCACACGCAGTATGCAGACCTTCTTTGTAAATGGCAGATTCGTTAAAACACGCACCGGTGCTGCAGCTGTTGATGAAGCTGCAAAAGGAAGTGTAATGGTAGGTAAGTTTCTTTCTTGCGTGTTAAACATCAAAATGGCCTTTTCTGCAGTTGATGTTAATGTCCATCCTGCAAAAATTGAAGTGCGATTTGTAAATGAGCGTCCTATTTTTGACGCTGTTTATCACGCTGTAAAATCTGCTCTCTTAACTAACGATGAAAGAAAGAAGATGGAGCTTTTTTCAAATACCGTAGAAAAGCCGAAAATCGAACCTTTTACATATTCTACTGTCAAAACAGTTAAACCCGAAGTTTCCCATAAGCCTGTTTCTCATACAACTCCTGTATTTTCAAAGCCAACGCAAAAGCCTTTTTATGAGCGTAGTGTGTCTGTTAATGACTATAAAGAAAGGGAAGAGTCTTTCCTTAAATCTTTGGAAGTTATAAGAAATGATGAAATTAAACATAGTACTAAGCTTGATATTTTCGAGGAAGAATCTGATACATTAAAAACGAAACAGGCTTTTGTTGCAGAATCTGAAGCCCGTGAAGAGATTATCAAGCCTGTTATTTCACATATCGATTCACAGGAGGAGGTTGTCACAAATCCTGGTGAAATTCCGGTTCAGATTCCTACTGAGGATATAAACGAAGTGCCTCAAAAGCAAGTGCTTCTTAATGATGCTTTTGAGAAGAAAACAGAGGACTTTAAATTTATAGGTGAAGCTTTTTCAACATACATTCTGGTTGAAAAAGATAATAAACTTATGCTTGTTGATAAGCACGCTTTGCATGAACGTATTATTTATGAGCGTCTGAAAAACGAAGCCAACACTTTTAGCCAGATGCTTTTAATGCCAGTTACTGTTACCCTTCAGAAAGACGAGTACACAGCTGCTCTTGAAAATATTGATTTGTTTTCAAAAGCTTCCTTTGAGGTTGAAGATTTTGGAAACGGCACTCTTTTAGTCAGGAGCTGTCCTCAATATCTTGATTCGGCAGACGTAGAGTCAAGCATTGCCGAAATGGCTTGTTATCTTTCACAGAATAAAGTTGACATATTTACCGAGAAGATGGATTGGATTTTTCATAATGTGGCTTGCCGTGCAGCTGTAAAAGCAGGCAATAAATCCAAAACACCGGAGCTTATGGATTTGGTACGCCAGATGTTAGAGAATCCACAGCTTAAAACCTGCCCTCACGGCAGACCTGTTTGCATAGAGCTTACTAAAAATGAAATAGAAAAACAGTTTGGCAGGGCTTGATGTTATGAGTAATGAAAAAATAAAAGTTATTGCCATCGTTGGGCCGACTGCTTCAGGCAAAACAGCTTTATCTGTAGAAGTTGCCAAAAACTTTGGCGGCGAGGTTATTTCTGCTGATTCTATGCAGATTTACAAAGGTATGGATATAGCAACGGCAAAACCTTCCGAAGAAGAAATGCAGGGAATAAAACATTATCTTATTGACTTTTTAAGTCCTGATGAAGTCTTTTCTGTTGCCACTTTCGTTGACCTCGCTCATAAAAAAGCTGAGGAAATAAACTCAAGAGGCAATGTGCCTGTTATCGCAGGAGGAACAGGTCTTTATGTTGATAATTTTCTTTCAGGCACGGTGTTTACAGAGGGTGAAACTGACTTTAAGCTCAGAGATGAGCTTATGAAGCGATTGGAAGCTGAAGGTCTTGAGAGTTTACTTGAAGAACTTAAATCAGTTGATGCTGAAAGCTACGAGCGATTAAAGCTTCAGCGAAATCCCAAAAGAGTTGTTCGTGCTCTTGAAATTTACAGAACCACAGGAATTACCATGACAGAGCAGAATATGCTCTCAGTACCTGATGATGTGCCTTATGATTCTGTTAAAATCGGACTTGATTTTAAAAATCGTCAGACCCTTTATAACAGAATTAACCTTCGTGTAGATTTGATGGTTGAGGCAGGCCTTATAAAAGAAGCTGAAGACTTTTTTAAAAATAAAGTAAGCAGTACTGCGTACGGAGCTATAGGATATAAAGAGCTGGAGCCTTATTTTAAAGGTGAAGCAGAGCTTGAGGATTGTCTTGAATCTTTAAAGCGTGCTACCCGCAGATACGCTAAGCGTCAGCTTACTTGGTTCAGGCGTGACGAAAAAACCAATTGGTTTTATGTTGACGATTATAAAAATTCCGCTGAGCTTTTTTCGGCGGTTAAAGTTTTTTTAATTTCAAAAGGATTTGATTTAAAATGAAAAAAGAAATCCTGAAAAAAATCGGAATTGTTGCAATTGTGTTTGCAATTGTAATTTATGTAGTGGTCACTGCAGTAAATGCAAATATGAAGAATTCCAACGAGTTAACTACAGAAATTGCAGTAAAGTATGATTACAGCGAAAGCATAACTTCTGATGCTGTTATTATCCGAGAAGAAACGATAATAACTAATAATATTGCTGACGGTGTAGAGTATTATATGGTAAACGATGGCGATAAGGTAGCAGTTGGCACTTCTGTGGCAAAGGTTTTTGCTGACGAAACGGACGCCTTGTTTTACAATAAGGTTCAGGAAATTGATGAAAAAATCGCAGTTCTTGAAAGCCTTAATACTCCTTACGATAATGTTACCACCGACTCTGCTGTAGATGCCCAGATTTATCTTAATATAAAGTCATTGTTAGAAGCTGTTAACGATAATGATTTTAAAGACAGAGACTCTGCCACTGATTCGTTGGTTTATTCAATAAACCAGCGTCAGCGTATTGTTGGTACTGTTTCTGACTTTAATTCTCAGATTCAGACCCTTCAGCAGGAAAAGGCAAAATACAGCGATGCTGGTTCAAGCTATATTGCCGAAATACGTGCACCAAAGGCAGGCTATTTTGTAGCTAACATTGACGGTTATGAAGATGCTTACGATTATGATGCGGTTACAAAGCTTACTCCTGATGATTTATCAAAAACAGTTTTACCTCAAAACGTATCTGATGACTCGGTCGGTAAGATTGTAAGCGGTCTTGATTGGTATATAGCGTGCAAACTGACTGCAGATGAAGCACTTTCGCTTTCACATAGCGAAAGTTATCCTAAGATAATATTTTCTTCTGCTTCTGAAGAGCCTGTTCCTGTAGAACTTGTTGCACTTAATCAGGCTACTAAGCAAAGCGATGCGGTAGCTGTTTTTAAGTGTAATTATATGAACAGCTCCTTAAGTAATTTAAGAAGCGAGCCCGTGCAGATAATAATTAACAGCTTCGAGGGCGTAAGAATTTCTAAAGATGCCCTCCATGATGATTACGTAGAGGTTATAGACAATGAGGGCGAGCCAACATGCGAGACTGCAAGAGTGCAGGGAGTTTACATTCTTCACGGCAGTGAGCTTATGTTCAGAGAGGTTTCTGTTATTTTTGCAGGCAGCGATTTTGTTATTGTTGATATCAACCCCGAGTCAGCAATTTTGAAAAGTAAAGAAACAATTATTATCAACGATGAAGTAGTAATAGAAGGGGACGATTTGTATGACGGAAAGATTATTAAGTGATATTGAATATAACTATAAAACCATTTGTGAAAATATAGCAAAAGCCGCTGAGGACTCAGGCAGGAATTATGAGGATATAACTTTTCTTGCAGCTACTAAAACAGTTGAAGCTGAGTATATAAATTATGCTATTTCTCTTGGTCTTGACCATATCGGCGAAAACAGAGTGCAGGAGCTTCTTTCGAAACTGGAAGCTTATGATTTAGCAAACACTAAGCTTCATATGATTGGCCACCTGCAAACAAATAAGGTTAGGCAGATTGTAGGCAAGGTTGATATGATTGAGTCGGTGGATTCCTTTAAACTTGCCAAGGAAATCTCTGATCAGAGTTTGAAGCGTGATTTAAAAACTGATATTTTGGTAGAAGTTAACATAGGCGGTGAAGAAAGCAAGTCGGGAATTGCCCCCGAAAAACTTGAGGAACTTCTTTGTCAGATAGCCGAACTTCCTGCAATTAAGGTTTGCGGATTGATGACAATCCCCCCAATTTGTGAAAATGAACAGAAAATTTGCCGATATTTTGAAAATATGCGTAAACTGTTTATTGACATATCAGCAAAAAAGATAGATAATATATCTATGAATGTCCTTTCAATGGGAATGTCGGACGATTATATGGAAGCAATCCGTGAGGGTGCAACTATGGTAAGAATCGGTTCTGCATTGTTCGGAGCACGAAATTATAATAAATAAATTACGGAGGTAATGATATTATGGCAGGTTTTGTAGATAAGTTTAAGCGTATGTGGGATGCTCCCGATGAAGAATATGAGTATGATGAATATGGCTATGGCGATAACGAAGAAGATGACGTACAGGAAGAAAGAGTTGACACACGCTCTTCGCAGAGAAATAAAGTAATCAACATCAACGCTACAGCTAAGCTTGCGGTTGCACTCTTCAAGCCCGAGCGTTTTGGTGAAGAAACAAGAGCAATTGCTGACGAGCTTTTAAAAACTCACACGGTTGTATTGAATCTCGAAAACACAAACCGAGATATGTCCAGAAGAATTATTGATTTCCTTTCCGGCGTTGCTTATGCTAACGGTGGTAAAATTAAGAAGGTTGCTTCCAGCACTTTCATTATTATTCCCAATAACGTTGACCTTACAGGCGATGATTTATTGGACGAGCTTGAAAACAACGGCGTTTATTTCTGATAATGGACGAAACCCGTCTTCTGCTTTCAAGGCTTGATGATTTGATTTATAAGTATTATTGCGGTGAAGTTGAAGGCTTTGGCTTTTTAAATGAACTTGAGGTTTCAACGGCTCACAATTATCTTAAGAATCAAAAAGTAGAGCATACGTTTTATGGCGGTTATCCGTCAGCAATCCGTATGTTTTTATATCTTGAAAATGAGCTGTCAGAATGTTCTGACATTGTACCTTTAAAGATTAAAATTAAGGGCGACAATAATCCTACTCACAGGGACTTCCTCGGTTCGCTTATGGGCCTTGGAATTAATCGTGAATGTGTTGGTGATATTTTAATAAAAGACGGTTATGCCGTTGCTTTTGTTAAAGCGGAAATGTCAGAATACATTATTCAGAATCTTGATTCTGTAGGCAGGTCAAAGGTTGAGGTTCATGTTTTTGGCGGCGAACTTGCATCACTTGCGTCTGAACTTGAGGAAGCCGAGGTTATAGTTACTTCAATGAGGATTGATAATTTCATAACTTCTGTTTCTGATTGCTCAAGGCAAAAAGCCGCTGAGTTCATTAAGGATGACAGCGTTTTTGTTAACTACTCATGTATAGATAAAATTTCAAAAACTCTTAATAAGGGCGATACTGTGAGTATAAGAGGAGTAGGAAAATTTAAGATAGGCGAAATTTTACGCAAAACCAAAAGCGGAAGATTGGTGCTTTCGGTTTTGAAGTATAAATAAAGGGGATGTAAATATGCTAACTATTGAGGATGTTAAGCAGGTAAGCTTCAGAAGAGCAGGCATCGGAGGCTACAAGCCTGAAGATGTTGATGCTTTTATCGACCAGGTTCTTATTACTATGGAGCAATTAAAAAAGGAAAAGTCCGACCTCGTTAAGAAGATGGACATTCTTGCAACAAGAGTTGAGGAATACCGTGCCGACGAAGATGCAGTACGTAACGCCATGCTTGCTTCTCAGCGTGTTGCAGACTCTACAATCAAAAGTGCTAAAGCAAAGGCTGCTCAGATTATAGAAGAATCTGAAAATGCCGCTAAGGCAAAGCTCTACGACCTTAATCTTCAGATTAAAGAACAGAAAAAGCAATATGCACTTCTTCTTTCTGAATGTAACAAACTCAGAGAAGAACTTATTTCTGTGTGCAACAAGCATATTATTTCTGCTAAAGAGCTCCCTTCAAAAACAAAGGTAGAGATAATTGAAAAGCAGATTGAAGAAAGATTTCCCACAGATAACTCCGACGAGGTAGAAAGAGCAGACGAAGTAATGCGCGCTCCTCAGTCAGTTGAGCCTGTAAATCTTGAGGCTGAGTCTGATAACGCTGTTATCGCTGAGGAAATTAAGATAAAACCTGTTGTAGAAGAAATAAAAGAGGATAACGCTTTGGTAGAGGAGAATAACGAAACCCCTGCTGTTTCTGAGTTCTTTAATACCGAGGTTAATCTTATAGATGATATAAACACTGCACCTGAGGAGTCTGACGTTCAGGTAGCTGAGAAAAAGAAAAAAGGTAAAATCTTCGGTGTTCTAAAATTTGGTGACGATTATAACATCGAGGACGATAACGATAAATAATTGGAGAGTAAAATAATGGCACAGGATTATAACAAAACACTTAATCTTCCCAAAACCGACTTCCCCATGAGAGCAGGTCTGCCTCAAAGCGAGCCTGTTACTCTTGAGGCTTGGGATAAAAAAGACATCTACAAAAAGCTTATGGAGAAAAATCAGGGTAAGCCTCAGTTTATCCTTCACGACGGTCCTCCATATGCTAACGGCAATATCCATTTAGGTACAGCTCTTAACAAGGTTCTTAAGGACTTTATTGTAAGATATAAGAATATGTCAGGTTTTCATGCTCCTTTTGTTCCCGGTTGGGATACTCACGGTCTTCCCACAGAGCTTAAGGCAAGAGCAAAAGCAGGTGTTTCAAGCTCAGATGCTATTTCTGACGTAGAGCTCAGAGAAATCTGCCGTGAGTTTGCTCTCGGTTACCTTGATGACCAGAGAAACCAGTTCAGACGTTTAGGCGTAATTGGTGAGTGGGACAATCCTTATATCACACTTACAAAGGATTTTGAAGCTACTCAGATTGAGATTTTCTCTGAAATGGCACAGAAGGGCTATATCTACAAAGGCTTAAAGCCTGTTTATTGGTGCCCTGAGTGTAACACCGCTCTTGCAGAAGCTGAGATTGAATATATGGATGCTACTTGCTATTCCATCTATGTTAAGTTCCCAGTAAAGGACGACCTCGGCAAAATCTCTGCAATGGGTATTGACCCCGCAAAAACCTACTTTGTAATTTGGACAACAACTACTTGGACACTTCCCGGTAACGTTGCAATCTGCGTTGGTCCCGAGTTTACTTATAATGTAATTAAAACTGGCGACCAGTATCTGATTATGGCTGATGAGCTCTATAAGAGTGCTTTTGAGGCTGCAGGTATTGAGGATTATGAAGTTGTTGGCGAAATCAAGGGTTCTGACCTTGAGTTTATGAAGGCAAGCCATCCTTTCCTTGACAGAGAGTCACTTGTAATTGTTGGTGACCACGTTACTTTAGAAAGCGGTACCGGTTGTGTTCATACTGCTCCCGGCCACGGTGTTGAGGACTATGACGTTTGCCGTAACTATGACGATATTCCCATCATTGTTCCTGTTGATGCTGACGGCAGACTCACAGAGGAAGCAGGTCAGTTTGCAGGTCTTTTAACTGATGATGCCAACAAACCTATTGCTCAGCATCTTGAGGAGATCGGTCTTCTCTTTGCTATCAAAAAAATCGTTCATCCATATCCTCATTGCTGGAGATGTAAGAACCCTGTTCTTTTCAGAGCAACTAACCAGTGGTTCTGCTCTGTTGATGATTTTAAAGATGCTGCTGTAAAAGCCATTGAGACCGCTGAATGGATTCCCGGATGGGGTAAAGACAGAATTACCTCAATGGTTACTGAGCGTAAAGACTGGTGTATTTCCCGTCAGCGCAGATGGGGTATTCCTATTCCTATCTTCTTCTGTTCTGATTGTGGCGAACCCTATATTGATAAAGATGCAATGAAAGCAGTTGCTGACCTCTTCAGAGAGGAAGGCAGCGATGCATGGTATATTCATCCTGCTGAGGATATCCTCCCAGAGGGTGCTAAGTGTAAAAAGTGCGGTCACACTCATTTTGAGAAAGAGCGTGACATTATGGACGTTTGGTTTGACAGCGGTGTAACTCACGCCGCAGTTTGCAAGGCGAGAGATTACCTCAACTGGCCCGCTGACCTTTATCTTGAGGGTGCCGACCAGTACAGAGGCTGGTTCCAGTCTTCACTTCTTACTTCTGTTGCTGCTTTCGGTCAGGCACCTTACAAGGCTGTTCTTACTCATGGTTGGGTAGTTGACGGCGAAGGCAGAAAGATGAGTAAATCCTTAGGCAATGGTATTGACCCTCAGGAGGTTGTAGACCAGTACGGTGCTGACGTTCTCCGTCTTTGGGTTGCTTCTTCCGACTATCATGCCGATATCAGAATATCCAAGGATATTTTAAAGCAGCTTTCTGAGGCTTACAGAAAGATCAGAAACACAGCTCGTTATATCTTAGGTAATATTTCTGACTTTAATCCCGACACAGATGCAGTAGCTGTTGATGAGCTTATGCCTATTGACAAGTGGGCTATCAATAAGCTTAACGAGCTTATGGCTAAGGTTAAAGCTGGTTACGATGCTTATGAGTTCCATCAGGTTTATCACAGCATTCACAACTTTTGTGTTGTTGATATGTCTAACTTCTATCTCGATGTACTCAAGGACAGACTTTACACAGAAAAGGCTGATTCCAAGGCTCGTCGTGCAGCTCAGACAACTATCTATATCATCCTTGACGCTATGACAAGAATGATTTCTCCCATACTTGCATATACTTCTGATGAAATCTGGAAGTATATGCCTCACTCAGCTGACGCTGATGCTGAGTGCATTCTCTTTAACGAGATGCCTAAGGCTATCGAGCTTTCTCTTGAGGATAACTTTATCTCTGACTGGGATAAAATTCACGACCTCCGTGACGTTGTTAAGAAGCAGCTTGAGAATGCTGTTAAAGAAAAGCTTATTAAGGCTTCCTTAGAGGCTAAGATTATTCTTACAGCTTCAGGCAGTGAGCTGGAATTTATCAAATCTGTAGAATCTGAACTTGCAGCAGCATTTATTGTATCTGCTGTTGAGGTAGTAGCAGGTGAGGGTGAACTCAAGGTTGATGTAACTAAAGCAAGTGGCGAAAAGTGCGAGCGTTGCTGGGCATTCAGTGAAACTGTTGGTGAGTGTGCTGAACATCCCACACTTTGTGCAAGATGTGCAGAGGTTCTTAAATAATTAAATTACCTTTAAGCGGTGTATGTTACCAATACACCGCTTATCCTGTATAGGAGGATATTATGAAAACTAAAGGAAATATTAAAACGTATATTGGTGCCATAATTGCTTTATTGTGTGCAGGATTAATTGTTACAGTTGATCAGATAAGTAAATATTTAATCGTTGAAAACTTACAGCAAGAAGGTAACTCTGTGACTGTAATCAAAGGACTTCTTGACTTTACTTTAAGTTATAATGACGGTATGGCTTTTGGTTTGGGCTCTTCTGTTTTCAGATGGGTTTTCGTTGGTATAATGGTTGTAGTCGGCGGTATTCTTATGTACCTTATGTTTAACCCTAAATATAACACTCCTTTGTTTTTAACGGCATCGACCCTTGTTATAGGCGGAGGTATAGGTAATGCAATCGACAGAGTTGTAAACGGCTACGTTGTTGATTTTCTTGCTTTAAGCTTCTTTCCGCCAATTTGTAATATTGCAGATTACGCCATCACTATCGGTACTGTTTTATTACTTATTTACGTGATTTTTGTATATGGCAAGAGTGATAAGAAACAAACAGTAAACGAACCGGTTGAATTCTTAGTTGATAGCGATGAGTGATTATATTTTTACAGTCGAAAATGATGCAGGCTCAAGGATAGACAAATACTTAAGCGAACAAATCAGCGATAGGTCAAGAAGCTTTATAAGTTCTCTTATAAAAGACGGCAACGTATTGGTTAATAATAAAGTTGTAAGTAAAAGCTACGTTCTTAAAGATAATGATGTTGTCAGGGCAAATGTTCCCGAGGCGGTAGAATATGTGGCAGAAGCCGAAAATATCCCTTTGGATGTTGTTTATGAGGATTCTGACCTTATTGTTGTTAATAAACCTAAGGGTATGGTTGTTCATCCTGCAGCCGGTAATTACTCAGGAACCCTTGTAAATGCGTTGATGTTTCATTGCAAAGGTCAGCTTTCGGGGATTAACGGGGTTTTACGTCCCGGTATTGTTCATAGAATTGATAAAAACACCAGCGGTCTTCTGGTTGTTGCCAAAAACGACGTGGCTCACAATTCTTTGGCTGCACAGCTTAAAGAGCATAGCGTTAAACGTGAATATAGAGCAGTTGCTTATGGCAGATTTAAAGAGCTTGAGGGTAGGGTAGACCTTCCTATCGGAAGAGACCAGAATGACCGTAAAAAAATGACAGTTACTTATAAAAACTCTAAAAATGCGATTACAAACTATAGAGTTTTAGAAGAACTTAACGGCTACAGCTACATAAGCTGTATTTTAGAGACAGGCAGAACCCATCAGATAAGAGTTCATATGTCACATATAGGCCATCCTTTGGCCGGTGATGATGTTTACGGTCCCAAAAAGGTTATAACTTCATTGGAGGGACAATGTCTTCACGCTAAGACATTAGGCTTCATTCATCCTGTGAGTGGCGATTATATGGAGTTTGACTCTGAATTACCCGAGTATTTTACTGCTTTTTTAAATAAAAACAGATGATTCATAGAAATTTGCTGTATTATTCATAAAAACTTAATTCTAAAGAGTAAAAAACACTTGCATTTTCAAAAGTATTGTGTTATTATATTTAAGCATTTGATTTCCGTCGTACTCAGCGACGAGATGTTAAAAGGCAAATGCCTAATAATATGAGCAGTCCTCTGCCGAAGGGTTAAGAATGCTCGAAAAAATAATTGGAGGTCTATAAAATGGACGCATTAAAATTAATCGCAGCAGATTCCGTAAAGGCAGAAAAGCCCGCTTTCTCCGTTGGTGATACTGTAAAGGTATCCGTTAACATCCGTGAGGGTGAGAGAGAAAGAATCCAGATGTTCGAAGGCACAGTTATCGCAAAGCGTGGCAGCGGTGTTTCCGAAACATTCACAGTTAGACGTGTATCCTACGGTGTAGGTGTTGAGAGAGTGTTCCCTGTTAACTCCCCCAACGTTAAGGATGTACAGGTTGTAAGATACGGTAAAGTTCGCAGAAGCAAGCTCTACTATCTTCGCGACAGAGTGGGTAAGGCTGCCAAGGTTAAGGAAGCTATCCGTAAGTAATTTTCTAAAGAAAGGGGCAGCTTCGTGTTGTCCCTTTTTTATTTATTTAAAGTGGTGTTAGTATGAAGAAAATTAATCTTGACGAATATGATATTGATATTAACGACGAATCTTTTGGCCTTGACGTAGAGTCTGAGCCTATAGAGGTTAACACAGCCAAAGGAGCCAATATCGGTTTTGAGTGGGGTCATTGTATTATTTCTGCAATTGTTATTGTGGTAATACTTTTAACCTGTGTTTTCCGTCTGGTTAACATCGATGGTTCTTCTATGCTTCCTACTCTTGTTAATAATGATAAAGTAATTATTACCAATTTCTTTTATGAGCCTGAGGTGGGCGATATTGTTGTAATTCCTGCAGGCAAGTATCATGATAAACCTATTATTAAGCGAATTATTGCTTTAGGCGGGCAGGAAGTTTATATAAACTACGTAACTCACGAGGTTTATGTTGACGGTGTCCTTTTAGAGGAAGATTACATTAATTCTCCCACAAACAATACCCTCGGCGAAAAAGAGCTTTCCTTAACAGTACCTGAGGGCAAGGCTTTTATTTTAGGCGATAACCGCGGTGACTCTAAAGACAGCCGTTATTTTGGCATTGTGTCTCAAAACGGTGAACCTATTACCGATTTAGGAGAAGCCAAGTGCATTGATTGCGATGATATTATCGGTAAAGCTCAGTTTGTTATTTTCCCCTTTAACCATTTTGGTTATCTTTATTGATTCTAAGAAGCTTACATCCTTTGATGTAAGCTTTTCTTGTAGGTGATAATATGAATGAAATCAAAACTCAGAATATTCAATGGTTTCCCGGTCATATGACCAAAACAAAGCGTCTTATAGAGGCTTCTTTAAAGCTCGTAGACGCTGTTGCAGAGATTAAAGACGCACGTATCCCTATATCTTCAAGTAATCCGGATATCGAGGAGCTAATCGGCAAAAAGCCTCGAATCGTTCTTCTTAATAAATGCGATATGGCAGATAATCAAGTTACCGCACAATGGATTTCTTATTATAACAGCAAGGGTATTCCTGCCCTTGCAATTGACTGCAAAAGCGGCAAGGGACAGAATAACTTTGTTCCTGCTACACGCAAGCTTTTGTCAAACCTAATTGAAGCAAAACAGAAGAAGGGTATTCCTAATCCCACAATTCGTGTTATGATTGTAGGTATTCCAAATGTTGGTAAATCTTCTTTTATTAATCGTGTTGTAAAGAAGAATCGTGCAAAAGTCGAAGACAGACCCGGTGTAACCCGTGGCGGTCAGTGGTTCACTCTTGACAGAGGTTTTGAACTTTTAGATACTCCCGGTGTTTTGTGGCCTAAGTTTGAAGATCAGACAGTAGGCGAACGTCTTGCCTTTACAGGTGCCGTAAAAGACCAGATTCTTGATGCTGAGCTTCTTGCGGTAAGACTTCTTGACTTGTTCAAAGAAATTAAACCGCCAATTTTTATTGAGAGATTCAAGCTTACCGACGATGAACTTGAGATGGAGTCCTATGATCTTTTAGGTGTAATTGCTAAACGCAGAGGAATGCTAATTTCCAGAGGTGAGCCGGATACCGAGCGTGCCGCTATTATGCTTTTAGACGAATTCAGAGCCGCTAAGCTTGGCAAGATTTCTCTTGAAACACCAAAGGAGCTGTAATAATGGATTGGCTGTTGTATGAAAATGAAGCATATAATAAAGGTTATCAGTATGTTTGCGGAGTTGACGAGGCAGGCAGAGGTCCTTTGGCGGGTCCTGTTTGTGCTGCTGCTGTAATTTTTCCAAAAGGATTGATAATAGAAGGCGTTAATGATTCCAAGAAACTTTCTGAGAAAAAACGTGAAGCTTTATTTGATGTGATTTGCGAGTCGGCTTTAGCATATTCTATTGTTTTTGCTGATGTTGATGAAATTGAAGAAGTAAACATCCTAAGAGCAACAATGAACGCTATGAAAAGAGCTGTTGAAAGTTTAAGCATTGAAGCTGATTTTGCTTATATAGACGGCAATACCATGCCTCCTATTGAAATTAACGGAGAGTGTATTGTTAAAGGTGATGCTAAATCTATGTCTGTTGCCTGTGCTTCGATTCTTGCGAAGGTAAGCCGAGACAGACTTATGTTAAAATATGCTGAGGAATATCCTCAGTATGGTTTTGAAAAACATAAAGGCTATGGTACAAAGGTACATACAGAGGCGTTAAGAGAATTCGGCCCCTGCCCAATACACAGACTAAGCTTTCTTAAAAAAATACTGAAATGAAAAAAGAACTTACACCAATACAAATAGGCAATATCGGTGAAAAGTATACTGCAAAGTATCTTAGGCGAAAAGGTTATAGAATCAGAGAAAGAAATATGAGAAATTTTCATTCCGAGATTGATATTATTGCCGAAAACAAAGAATATATTGTATTTGTTGAGGTTAAAACCCGTACCGTTGGCCAACTCTTTCCGCCTCGTGCTGCTGTTAATGCTGAAAAAAGAAGAAAAATCATACGTGCATCTCAGACTTATATGCGATATAAGAATATTGAGAAAACCCCAAGATACGATATAGCTGAGGTGTATCTGACTAAAGAAAAGCACAGAGTTGATAGTATAAATTACATCGAGAACGCCTTTGTAAATGGGAGATAATATGCGTTTATTTGATTTGCATTGTGATACTTTGTACCGAATACATACTGAAAATCTATCTATACATGATTCTGTTTTAAGCGTAACACCCCAAAAGGCAGAGTTTTTGGAAGATTATACTCAATTAATGGCTGTATGGATTCCGGATAGTATAAGAGGACTTAAAGCCTTTGAATTTTTCAGAAGCTGTGCAGATGTTTACAATAAGTTTTATCTGCCTCTTAATAACGAGAATCGCAGATTTTACCTGAGTGTAGAAAACGGATCTGTAATCGGTGGGGATTTGTCAAAAATCCCTGAGCTTAAAGATTTTGGAGCAAAAGCTGTTACTATTGTTTATAACGAGGATAATGAGCTCGGAAGTGGTGCTTTTTCAGATTCTTCTTTTGGGCTTACAGACACAGGCAAAAGAGCAGTAAAAGAATTTGAAAAGAACGGTATTTACATTGACCTTTCTCATTCAAGCCCAAGAACATTCTATGATGTTGCAGAAATTTCTGATAAGCCGATTATTGCCACACATTCAAATTCCTTTTCTATATGTCCCAATAAACGCAACCTTACTGATGAACAGTTTGAGATTATCAAAAGAAGCGGGGGAGTAGTGGGCATTAATTTTTACCCTCCATTTCTTAATCCTGAGGAATCAGAAGCATCAATTAACGATGTGGTAAAACACATCTATCATTTTCTTTCTTTAGGCGGAGAAGATACACTTTGTATTGGCTCGGATTTTGATGGGTGCGATGCTCTGAAAGAGCTTGATAGCATTGATAAAATGTCTTTTTTGTATGAAGAGCTGTTAAAAAGCGGATTTAATGAGCAAGTTGTACAAAAAATCATGTACATAAATGCACATAATTTATTTACCTAATTTTGACTTTTTACAAACATTGGTGTATAATAATATATTATTTTGGCTAACAGGAGCTGATTTTAAATGCTGTATATCAGTACCAGAGATAACTCGAAGAAAATTACATCTGCTGAGGCAATTGCAAGAGGTATTTCTTCTGAGGGCGGTCTTTTTGTTCCCGAGTCTTTCCCTAAGTACGACGGTGTAACTTTTGAAGCACTTTTGCTTATGGATTACAGAGGCAGAGCAAAGAAGGTTATCGGTGATTATCTTACCGATTTCACAGCCGAGGAAATTGCAGATTGCGTTGAAAAAGCTTACACTGAGGAGAAGTTCAATGGTTCTAACCCTGCTCCCATAAGCATTGTTAACCATGGCGACAAAAAGCTTTGTCTTTTAGAACTGTTCCACGGTCCTACATGTGCTTTCAAGGATATGGCACTTCAGATTTTACCTCATTTGCTTACTTGCTCTTTAAAGAAAACTGCCGATGGCAAAAAAGCTGTTATTCTTGTTGCAACAAGCGGTGACACAGGTAAAGCTGCACTTGAGGGTTTCTCAGGTGTTAAAGATACCGAAATCGTTGTATTTTATCCCAGCGATGGCGTTAGTCCCATGCAAAAGCATCAGATGGATACAACCTTAGGTGATAATGTTAATGTTTGTGCTATCCGTGGTAATTTCGACGATGCTCAGACAGGTGTTAAAAAGATTTTTACAACTGAAGAAATCATCAAGAAACTTGAAGATAATAATATGATGTTCTCCAGTGCAAACTCCATTAACTGGGGCAGACTTCTTCCTCAGATTGTTTACTACATTTCTGCTTACTGCGATATGGTAAACGCTAAAGAAATTGCACTTGGCGATAAAATCAACATCACTGTTCCTACAGGTAACTTTGGTAACATCCTTGCTGCATATTTTGCAAAGCAGATGGGTCTTCCCGTTAACAAGCTTATCTGTGCTTCTAATTCCAACAATGTTCTCACCGACTTTATCACAACAGGTACTTACGATAAGAACAGACAGTTTATCACAACTGTTTCTCCTTCTATGGATATTCTCGTTTCCAGTAACCTTGAGCGACTCCTTTATCTCTTAAGCGACAGAAACGATAACCTTGACAGAGAGTATATGTCTGCACTTAATAACGACGGCAAGTATACTGTTAACGAAAAGGTTAAGAATGCAGTTCAGGCAGATTTCTGCGGCGGTTGCACAACAGAGGAAGAGACTCTTGCAACTATTGCTTCTCTCTACAAGGATACAGGCTATCTTTGCGATACACATACAGCGGTTGCTGTTAATGTATATGAAAAGTACGTAGATGCAACCGGTGACAAAACACCTAACATCATTGCTTCTACTGCAAGCCCCTACAAGTTCTCCCGTGCTGTTCTTTCTGCTGTTACAGGCGAAGAAATCACCGAGGCTGACGAGTTCAAGGTTGTTGACAGACTTTCTTCACTTACAAATACTGAGATTCCTGCTCCTCTTGAGGCAACACGCACAATGGAAGACAGATTTAAAAATCTTATCTCTGTTGATGAGATGCCCCAGTATGTTGTAAACTCTCTGGAGCTTTAATAAATGATTTACGCAATAGCTGACCTGCATCTTTCTTTAGGTACAGATAAGCCTATGGATATTTTCGCAGGTTGGAGCGATTACACAAAACGTCTGGAAGCTAATTGGAAAAAGCTTATAACCGATAACGACACTGTTGTTGTAGCAGGGGATATTTCATGGGCTATGAAGCTTAATGAGTGTTATGAGGATTTTTCCTTTATTAATGAGCTTCCCGGCAAAAAACTTTTTCTGAAAGGCAATCACGATTATTGGTGGGGCACTAAAAAGAAAATTGACGAATACCTTAACGAGAATGGTTTTGACAGTATAAAAATCATTTTCAACAACGCTTACGCTGTTGAGGGAAAAGCACTTTGCGGTACCCGAGGCTGGATAAGCGAACCCGGTGGGGAAAAGGACGCTAAAGTCCTTGCACGTGAAGTCGGCAGACTTGAGATGTCAATAGCCGAGGCTGAAAAAACAGGCTTGGAGCCGGTGGTATTCTTACATTATCCGCCTGTGTATGACTCTGTAATTTGCGATGAGATTCTTGAGGTGCTAAAAAAGCACAACATCAAACATTGCTATTATGGTCATCTGCATGGTGCATTTACCCATAGGCACGCTGTTACAGGCGAGTACGAGGGTATAAATTTTCACTTGATTTCATGCGACTATACGGGGTTCTTTCCTGTTCCTGTCGTCTGAATATACCAAATTTTTCTAATTTATCGGAGGAATAAAAAATGAGTCTTAAATCTTGCAATCTTAAGGAAACAAATAAGTACGAAATCGAAGTTTTTGTTGATGCAGAAACATTCGAGGCTGCTGTTCAGAAATCTTACAAGAAGAACATCGGCAAAATCAATATGCCCGGCTTCAGACGCGGTAAGGCGCCCCGTCAGATGGTTGAGAAGATGTATGGTAAAGATGTTTTCTACAACGATGCTATCGAGGAGTGCTATCCCGCAGCTTTAGAGGCAGCAGTTATTGAAGCTAACCTCAAGTTAGTTGCTACAGAGAGCTTAGAGGAAATCGACACAGAGAACGGCTTCACATTCAAGGCTACAGTTATCGTTGAGCCTGAAGTGGAAATCGACGGCTACAAGGGCATCAAGGTTGAGTCCAAGGCAGTTAGAGTAACCGAGAAGATGATTAACGAAGAAATCGACAAGGTAAGAGACAGAAACAGCCGCATGGTAACAGTTACTGACAGAGCTGCAGCTGATGGCGATACAGCAGTTATCGACTACGAAGGTTTTGTTGATGGCGTTGCATTTGACGGCGGTAAAGCAGAGAACCACAACCTTCAGCTTGGCAGCGGTATGTTTATCCCCGGTTTTGAGGAGCAGATTGTTGGTCACAATGCTGAGGAAGAGTTCTCTATCTTCGTAACATTCCCCACAGAGTATCACGCTGAGAATCTCGCCGGCAAAGAAGCAGAGTTCAAGATTAAACTTCACGAGATTAAGACAAAAGAGCTTCCTGAGCTTGATGACGAGTTTGTTAAGGATGTAAGCGATAAGGAAACTGTTGAGGACTACAAGAAGGAAATCAAAGAGACTCTTACAAAGCGTCTTAAGGATGAGAAGGAAGCTCAGATTAACAACGACCTTTCCGAGAAGGTTATCGAGCTTGTTAAGGGCGAAATTCCCACTCAGATGTATGATAACGAAGTTAACACAATGATCAGAGAGTTTGATATGCGTCTCCGTTCACAGGGCTTAGATGCAATGTCTTACCTCAAGTACACAGGTATGGACGTTGAAGGTCTTGCAGGTATGTACAGACCTGACGCTGAGAAGAGAGTTAAGCTCAGACTTGCTCTTGAGAAGATTGCAAAGCTCGAGAACATCGAAATCACTGAGGCTGATCTTGATGCCGAGTACGCAAAGATTGCAGAGGCTTATAATATGACAGTTGAGCAGATTAAGCCTATGTTCACAGACGATGTTCTTAAGGCTGACCTTGCTGTTCAGAAGGCAATGGAGCTTGTAAGAGCAGAAGCAGTTACAAAGTAATTTAAGTTACTGAATAAAACCTACGCTTTTTGTTAAGTATTATTTTGGAAGGAGATTTTATTATGAGTTCTTTAGTTCCTTACGTTGTGGAACAGACAAGTCGTGGCGAGCGTTCTTATGATATTTTTTCACGCCTCTTAAACGACAGAATTATTATGCTTAACGATGAAGTAAACAGTGCTACCGCAAGCTTGGTTGTAGCTCAGCTTTTGTACCTTGAGGGTCAGGATAGCTCCAAGGACATCAGCCTTTACATCAATAGCCCCGGTGGTTCTGTTACTGACGGATTGGCAATCTACGACACAATGCAGTACATCAAGTGCGATGTTTCTACCATTTGTATGGGTATGGCTGCTTCTATGGGTGCTTTCCTGCTTTCAGCAGGTACTAAGGGTAAGCGTTATGCACTTCCAAATGCTGACATTATGATTCATCAGCCCAGCGGTGGTGCACGTGGTCAGGCAACCGATATCGAGATTCACGCTAATCACATCTTAAGAACCAAGAAAAAGTTAAACGAAATCTTAGCAGCCAATACAGGCCAGCCTTTTGAGGTTATTGCAAGAGACACTGAGCGTGATAATTTTATGACAGCTCAGGAAGCTCTTGAGTATGGTCTTATTGATAAGGTACTTGACAGAAGATAATTAAAGAGGTTAAATTATGCCAAACAACAAAGACAATAACGAGGTTTATTGTTCCTTTTGCGGCAAACCACAGGGTATGGTGGGTAAGCTGATTGCAGGCAACGGAGTTTATATTTGTGACCAATGTATAGAGCTTTGCAAGTCCATAATTGATGAAGGTCTTATGGATGCAGAGCCAATGGATATGGAAATAGACGTTGCTACTCTCTTAAAACCCCAGGAGATAAAAGCTATTCTTGATGAGTATGTTATCGGTCAGGATAAAGCTAAAATTACTCTGAGTGTTGCAGTTTACAATCACTATAAAAGAGTCTTCAATGAAGACGATGATATTGAGTTTAACAAAAGTAATGTTTTGCTTTTAGGTCCCACAGGCGTAGGCAAAACATTGCTTGCTCAGACCTTAGCTAAAGCTCTTGACGTTCCTTTTGCAATTGCAGATGCCACAACTCTTACTGAGGCTGGATATGTAGGTGAGGATGTTGAAAATATCCTCTTAAAGCTGATTCAGGCGGCTGATTATGATATAGAAAAAGCCCAGCACGGCATTATCTATATCGATGAAATTGATAAGATTTCTCGTAAGTCTGAAAATCCTTCTATTACCAGAGATGTAAGCGGCGAAGGTGTTCAGCAGTCACTTCTTAAAATGATAGAGGGAACTGTTGCAAACGTTCCTCCCAATGGTGGCAGAAAACATCCCCAACAAGAGTTTATACAGATTGACACAACAAATATTCTTTTTATTTGCGGCGGTGCTTTTGATGGTCTTGAAAAGGTTATCGAAAGACGAATCGGTTCTTCTTCCTTAGGTTTCGAGGCTAATATTATTGATAAGAAAACCCTCGATACAACATACTGGATGGAAAACGTTATCGCCAAGGATTTGGTTAAGTTCGGTCTTATTCCTGAGCTTGTCGGCCGTCTTCCTGTTATAACTGCTTTAAGCGGCCTTGACGAAGAGGCACTGGTTCGTATTCTTACGGAGCCTAAAAACTCCCTTTTGAAGCAGTATCAGAAGCTTTTTGCTTTTGACGATGTGCTTCTTGAATTTGAGGATGACGCATTAAAAGCTGTTGCCCAAAAAGCAATTGAAGCTCAGACCGGTGCAAGAGGGCTCAGAGGAATAATGGAAGGTGTTTTGACTCAGCTTATGTTTGAGGTTCCTTCTGATGATTCCATCGAGAGAATCATTATTACAGAAGAAACTGTAAAGAATGAAGCAGAGCCCAAAATCATAAGAAATTCAAGGAAGCTGTTGGAAGAATCAGCATCCTGATTTAAGCGAGGCTGTGCGTATTTTTTATGCACAGCCACGCTCTTTTGAGGTTAATTATGGATAACTTAAAAAATATGATTATTGATATACCTGTACTTCCTTTAAGGGGCATTGTTGTTTTTCCTAAAATGATGCTTCATTTTGTTGTTGTCAGAAAAAAGTCAATAGCTGCCATAAGTCGGGCAATGTCAAATGACCAGTTGGTTTTTGCAGTTGCTCAGGAGGATGCTTCTAAAAGTGCGGTTGTTGCTTCTGACCTTTATCAGGTTGGTACAGTTTCAAAAGTAGTTCAGATGGTGAAACAGCCCGACGGTTCCTTAAGAGTTGTTTTAGAGGGCCTTTACCGTGCTGAAATTAAATATATATCCGAGGGAAGAAGCGGATTTTTGGCAGATATTGAAAAAGTTGTGGAATCTACCCCCGAAAATTCTCTTACCGAGCTTGCCTTGGTACGTTCCCTTAAATCTTCTTTTGAAAAATATGTGAAGCTTAATCCAAAGCTTCCTGCAGATATAATGTTTAAAATCGGTCTTTCTGAAAATGCAGGCGAACTTTCCGATTTTGTTGCAAGCAACATTGTTTTGGATTATAGAAAGAAACAATGTATCCTCGAGGCTTTGGCAACAGATTTGAGAATTGAAACCCTGATTGAGCTTATTAATGACGAGCTGGTTATTCTTGAGATTGAAAAAGATATCAATGAACGCACACGTTCTAATATTGATAAAGGTCAGCGTGATATGTATCTGAGAGAAGAGCTCAGAGCCATTCGTGAGGAATTAGGGGACTTTGACGACCCTGAAGCTGAGTCTGATGATATTCGTGATAGAATCAAAGCCCTGAATCTTAAAGCTGATGTAGAGGAGCTTTTGCTTAAAGAATGCTCAAAAATGGAGAGAATGCCATTTGGTTCTCAAGAAGCAGCACTTATCAAAACATACCTTGATACCTGCCTTGAGCTTCCTTGGAATACATATACAGAAGAGAATATCAACCTTGATGCCGTCAGAGCTTCTTTAGATAAAAACCATTACGGACTTACAAAGGTTAAAGAGAGAATTATAGAATCTCTTGCTGTTCGCAAATTGAATCCTGACAGCAAAGGTAACATTATTTGTCTTGTAGGTCCTCCCGGTGTTGGTAAAACTTCTATAGCAGTTTCGGTTGGTGAGGCAATTGGCAGAAATACTGCAAGAATTTCTCTTGGCGGTGTTAAAGATGAAGCCGAAATCAGAGGACACAGACGTACTTACCTTGCGTCTATGCCCGGTAGAATTATTGCAGGAATCAAAAGAGCCAAAAGTTCCAATCCTTTGCTTGTGCTCGATGAGATAGATAAGCTTTCAAATGATTATAAAGGCGATCCTACGTCTGCACTTCTTGAGGTTCTTGATTCTGAGCAGAATTTTGAGTTTCACGACCATTATCTTGACATACCTTATGATTTATCTAAGGTTATGTTTATAACAACCGCTAATGATATCCACGCTATTCCTGAGCCTTTAAAGGATAGAATGGATGTTATTGAGCTTTCTTCCTATACACGAGAAGAAAAGTTTAATATTGCAAAGAAGCATTTAATTAAAAAGCAGATGACTGAAAACGGGCTTAGCAATAAAACCTTCAGAATTACCGATTCTGCTATTTATTCTTTGATTGACTCATACACCAAGGAAGCGGGAGTTCGTTCCTTAGAGCGTGTTATAGCAAGTGTTATGCGTAAATCTGCTGTTAAGCTGGTTGATGGCACCGATAAAATCAAGGTGGATAAAAAGGACCTTGAAAGTCTTTTAGGACCGAAGAAGTATCAGTTCGATTTAATTGAGAAAAAAGATTTAGTAGGTGTAGTCAACGGTCTTGCGTGGACAAGCGTTGGAGGTGAACTTCTTCCTGTAGAAATTGCAGTAAACGATGGTACAGGAAAAATCGAACTTACAGGTTCTTTAGGCGATGTTATGAAGGAGTCTGCACGCACAGCAATTACTTGCATACGTTCTATGGCTAAGGAAAAGGGGATAGACCCCGATTTTTATAAGAACAAGGATATTCATATCCACGCACCTGAGGGTGCTGTGCCAAAGGATGGCCCTTCTGCGGGCATCACAATGGCTACTGCTCTTTATTCTGCTTTAACAGGTAATGCGGTTAAGCAGAATGTAGCAATGACAGGCGAGATTACTTTGCGTGGAAGAGTTCTTCCTATTGGCGGACTTAAGGAAAAAGCTATGGGTGCATATAAAGCAGGAGTAAAGACTGTCATTATTCCTATGAAGAATTTTGCGGATATTTCAGAGGTTGACGAGATTGTAAAAGAGAATGTTGAATTTATACCTGCGCACACTATCGAAGAAGTTTTGAACATAGCTGTTGCTGCAGATAAAGTAGACTCGAAACCTGTCCGCAAAAAAGCGTCAAGCTCAACACGTGCAGTTAAAACCACTGCTGTACGGGCAAAATCATAATTAAGGTGATTTTATGAACATTAATAATGCAAAGTTTACTATGGCTTGCGGAACAGCCAAACAACTTCCAAAATCTGATTTACCTGAGGTTGTTTTTTCGGGCAGGTCTAATGTCGGCAAATCTTCACTTATTAATAAGATAGTTAACCGCAAAGCGATGGCAAGGGTGAGTGCTACTCCCGGAAAAACCGCTACAATCAACTTTTTTAACGTTGATACATTTAATCTTGTGGATCTTCCCGGCTACGGCTATGCAAAAGTTTCTCACGCGGAAAAACAGCGTTGGGCTGATTTAATGGAGGGTTACTTTGCTGATAACCGAAATTTTGCATTAATAATTCAGATTTGTGATATGCGTCATAAGCCTACTCAGGCAGATATCGATATGATTAACTATCTTATTGATGCAGATTTGCCTATGATTATTGTTCTTACAAAGAAGGACAAGCTTAACAAAACGGAACAAGCAAAACAGCTTAAACTATATGAAGAGATATTAAACGGTGAAACTGAGCTGTTTCCTTTCTCGGCTTTGAACGGAGAGGGCACAGAAGAAATCAGAGAAGCTATAGAAAGATATGTTGAGGAGGCGTCAAATAATGCTGACTAAAGGCTTGAACATAGGGGAGAACGGGCACCTTTTTATAGAAAACTGTGATACCGTTGAGCTTGCAAAGGAATACGGCACCCCTTTATATGTTATGAACGAAAGTTTAATCAGAGATAACTGCAAAAGATATAAAAACTTTTTTGCTGATAATTTCTCTTCGCTGAGCTTTCCTTGCTATGCAAGCAAAGCACTTTCTTGCCTTGAAATTTACAGAATTATGAAGGAAGAGGGGATGGGCGTAGACGTTGTATCGGGCGGTGAGCTTTATACAGCTTTAAACGCTGGATTCCCTGCAGAAAAAATCTTCTTTCACGGTAATAATAAAACAGAGCAAGAGCTTAGAATGGCTATTAAATATGGCGTAGGCAGAATTATCGTGGACAATCTTACTGAGCTTGAGGTTCTCAATGATATTGCTTCAGAGATGAACGCTAATGTGAATATCGGATTTAGAATCAAACCCGGCATAGATGCACACACTCACGATTATATCCGTACCGGTCAGATAGACTCTAAGTTTGGATTTGCTCTTGAAAACGGTGAAGCTAAAGAGGCTGTTAAAAAGGCACTTGGTTATTCTAATGTATCATTATGTCAGGTTCACTGTCATATAGGTTCTCAGATTTTTGACACAGAGCCTTTTTCTGACGCTGTTAAGGTTATGCTTGGTTTTATTGCAGAAATCAACTCTGAGTTCGATTTTCTTATTAAAGAGCTTAATTTAGGCGGCGGATTGGGCGCAAAGTATACTGACGCAGATTCTCCATTAGAAATTGAGGATTATCTTGCACCTGTTGCTAAAACTTTCCACGAAACTTGTAGTAAACTTAATATTCCTGAGCCTTCGTTCCACATTGAACCGGGCAGATCTATAGTTGGAGAGTCAGGCACCACTCTCTATACAATCGGAAATGTTAAAGAAATCAAGGGTGTAAGAACCTATGTATCAGTAGACGGCGGCATGTGTGATAACATCCGTTATGCGCTCTATAAAGCTGAATATACTGTTCTTAATGCCTCGAAATCCCAAGGTGAAGTTCTTAAGAATGTTACAATAGCAGGTAAATGCTGCGAAAGCGGCGACCTTCTTAAAGAGGGAACAGACCTTATTGAGCCTAAGAGAGGCGATGTTTTGGCTGTACTCACCACTGGTGCTTATAATTATTCTATGGCATCTAATTACAACAGAATTTTAAGGCCTGCAATAGTAATGGTTAAAAACGGCAGGTCAAGAGTGGTTGTTCAGCGTGAATCTTACGCTGACCTTCTTAATAATGATATATAACTAAAAGCGTACTGCAAATAAAATGCAGTACGCTTTTAATATTTGGGTTTAATTTTTTTGTTCTTTTGCTTTAAAGCTTGCTAAAGGATTCTTATTCGATGCTTTTTTAAGTTGTTCTGAGCTTATATGAGTGTAAATTTGTGTAGTTCCTAAGTTCTCATGACCTAATACGTCTTTTAAAACTCTTATATCCACCTCTCCGTGTTGATACATAAGTGTTGCGGCGGTATGTCTGAGTTTATGACAGGAGTATCCTTGAGAATCCAAACCGATTTTTTCTAAATACTTCTGCACCATTTTTTGTACGGACTCACGGCTTAATCTTTTGTGATGACTGCTTATAAATAGAGCATCCCTGTCTTTCAAACTGTCGTTTGGACGAACCTTACGCCAATCATTAAGTGCCGAGATACACGCATCATTAAGATATACGATGCGTTCCTTATTGCCTTTACCGGTAACAACCATTGTGCTATCGCTTCTGATACTGTTCATATTAAGCGAAACAAGCTCTGCCAAACGAAGACCGCAGTTCAGAAACAGTGTTAGAATGCAGTAGTCACGCTCTTTGTTTTTGCCGTCTACTGCGTTAAGAAGCTCTATGGATTGTTCCAAAGTCAGATATTTTGGCAAGGATTTTTTGCTTTTTGGTATTTCCAGTTCGCTCATAGGGTCAGAGTCGAGATAATGCTTCTTTACAGTAAGGTAATTAAAAAATTGCTTTAAAGCTGAGCATTTTCGGGCTCGGCTGATTGCTGAGTTACTGCGAACTCGTGAAAGGTAATTCATAAACTCATAAGCGTCCATTAATGTAATGGTTTTTATTAAGCTTAAATCAACATCTAAAATATCAATTTCTTCAAAGGGAGCTGTAGTAAGTTTGCGTTTGATTTTTAAAAATCTGAAAAAAGTTCTTAAATCTAAAAAGTATTCATCCACAGTTTTTTCAGAACGTCCTTTAATAGTTTGCAAATAAAATAAATATTCTTTAATAATATCAGGCGCCTCATCAGCAAAATTTACAGCCACAATAATCACCTCGACTTGATTTAATTTTATTATAACATATAAAATAGGGAGTATAATTCCTTTTAAGAAAATACACAAAATGAATATTTTGTGTAATTTGGGGAAGGGGAAATTCAACAAATAGTAATATTTCCATCAAAACTCATTAATTTACGTGTTTTGTTAATTTATTGTTTATTCTGAAGTAAATATTTCTTAATTATAGTTTTATGGCTTAATATGTAGTCTTTTGTTTTTAAAAATACAAACTTCGATAAACTGTGCTTTCAATATCTTACATTTTACTTATACTTATTTTGTTATTATTATTTATGTAATTAATGACATATTTGTTTATGTCAAATCCTACATAATTTTAACCAGAGGTTTTTTATGACTAAACCAGCGTACTGTTTAAAACTAAAAAAATTACGAATATCAAATGGCTATACTCAGGCTGATATTGCATTAATCCTAAACATCCGACAAGAGCAATACTCCAAGTATGAGTCTGGTATACATCAGTTACCTTTACACCTGCTTGTTAAGCTTTGCAAAATCTATAAAACAAGTGCTGACTATGTTTTGGGATTATAAAATTTCGAATGTCTTCCCTATAAAAAACATATGTTCTAATGCACTAAAAAATAAACAGACCTTAAAATAGGTCTGTTTAGCTTAGTCTAATATAATAATACCGCCGATATCAATTAGCCTCTGGGTACCAGTACATTCAATATTCATATTCTTTTTTAATATAAAGCCCTTGAGTTTATCATAGTCTTGATGTGTATTAATACTACCGAAAAAGTATACGGTCTTCCCTATTACTACACTTGCTCCGCCAATAAAACCATAGTTGTTTTCATTAAGAAAGATGTCCCCTTTTTTTATTAAGAGGACGTCAATACCCGCCTTTACTGCAGATTTATGAATACTTTCGTCGTCTGTAATAATTGAATTTTCATCTATAACAAGCGTTGAGCATTTGGTATAGCCTTGCTTAACGTGGACTATATCAATTCCTGAACTGTTGCAGTAATCCTTTATTAGCGGATGCAGGGCTTTTTCGTTGCAAAGCAATTTGTTTCCTATTAGTGCTGCGTTTAGTGCCACATTATTAGGGTAATTGTTGCCAATGCCTTCGCAAATTATATAATTTATACCGAGCTCTGTTAGTTTATTTATAAGCTTTTTGCATTTCGCATTTATAAATAGCTTGTCTTTAATTTTTAATGCCTGCATATCAGCGTGGTATCGCTCATAGGGTATAAAATCTTCAAGACAATCGGTGCAGATAACATTAAATTGCCTTTCAAAAAATTCATATATTTTACTGTCCGCCGGTGACATCAGAATAGTCTTCTTGTCCATTAGGTCAACGCCTCAAATGCTTCTCGCAGATTTTTAACTCCGATAATCTCTGCATCTGAATTGTTTGAGATTCTTTTAAGGTTGTGATACGGAACAATAATCTTATTGAAACCAAGTCTTACAGCCTCGTTGACTCTTTCTTGTGCATGAGAAACGCTTCTGATTTCACCGGCAAGTCCTATTTCGCCAAAAGCAAGAGCGTTTTCGGAAATGGGAATATCCTTAAGACTGCTTACCAATGCCATTGCTACCGCTAAATCTGTAGCAGGTTCATCGAGGTGTAAGCCGCCTACCACATTAATATATGTGTCGGAACCGTTAAAATAGTAACCTGCACGTTTTTCCAGAACTGCAATAATAAGCATCAGTCTGTTAAAATCAAAACCTGTTGACATTCTTCTGGGGTTTCCGAATGAAGTTGAAGATGCAAGGCCCTGTACTTCTGCGAGTATTGGTCTACTTCCTTCCATTGTACAGGCTACACAGGTGCCTGAAACGTTCTTTGGTCTGCCGGAAAGAAGCATTAAAGACGGGTTTTCCACCTCTTCTAAACCTTTATCTGTCATCTGAAACACACCAATTTCATTGGTAGAGCCATATCGGTTTTTAACAGCTCTTAATATCCTGTAGGACATTTGTTTGTCGCCTTCAAAATATAGTACAGCGTCAACAATATGTTCAAGCACTTTAGGACCGGCTATTGAACCCTCTTTATTAACGTGACCCACAATAAACATTGGTATATCAAGGCTTTTTGAAACACGCATAAAAAGATTGGTACATTCTCTTACCTGAGTTATACTGCCTGCTGATGAGCTTAATTCAGAAAGACACATAGTCTGAATAGAGTCAATCATGACTAAATCCGGTTTTTGATTTCGAATAACTTCAGCCACAATTTCTGCATCTGTTTCAGTAAAAACAAGCAGGTTTTCGCTTTCAACGCTGAGCCTTGAGGCTCTGAGCTTAAGCTGACGGCTGGACTCTTCGCCTGAAACATATAAGACTGTTAACCCTTCACAGAGCTTTTTGCAAATCTGAAGCATCAGAGTGGATTTTCCAATACCGGGGTCACCGCCAAGAAGAATAAGGCTACCCTTAACAATGCCGCCGCCCAGCACTCGGTCAAGCTCTCTTACACCTGTTTTATAACGGTGTTCATCTTGAGTAGATATTTCTGTTATCTTTAACGCGTTATTATATGAAGAATGAGTTCTTGCGGCCTTCGAAACAGCAGTTGTTTGCTTGTTTACAATTTCTTCTGTCATAGTATTCCATTCACCGCAGCCGGGGCATTTTCCGTACCATTTTGGTGATTCGTACCCACAATCTGAGCAGATATATACGCTTTTAACTTTTGCCATTATTTTCACTTCCTATAAATTTAAGTAAATATATTCAGATATACCTAAGTAAATGCTATATGCTATGTTGTCGCGATATTCTTCTAACGAAAGCAGATACGCTTCGTCAGGATTTGAAAGAAAACCGCACTCTACGATTACAGCTGGGACAGATACATTATCCAGTAGATAAACGTTGGAGGATTCTTTTATTTTTCTTGTATTATCAGGTTGTAACAAAGAAGTAACAGCTGTTCGTATATTCTCGGCTAATAGTTGGCTGTTAAAATTATTTTTAGAGTAGAAAACCTGAGTTCCAAAATATTTGCTTTCGGAAAAGTGATTTTGATGAATACTTATTAGAATATTATTTTGATCTGAGTTGGCGGTTTCTACTCGGTTGTGTATATCTGATACCTTTCGATCTCTGGTAGTGGATGCCTCGGGGTTGTGAACAGAAACATCTGAGGTTCTTATCATTTTAACTTTATATCCGCCTTGTAAAAGCAGTTTTTCAAGTGTAAGTGCAATATCTAAGTTTATATCTTTTTCAAGGTGGCCGTTCGCTGAAGATGCTCCCCCATCTTCCCCACCATGCCCTGCGTCAATGACTATAGTTGGATAGCTTTTGTTTATATCACCTGAGGATAAAGCCGAAACGTTTAAGTTTGTATTATTGTAAATGTTTATTGAGACTACAGAAACAACAAATATAGCAGCTAAAATAAGTATATATATTCTTTTCAAATCAATCACCTGTGAATATATATGCTTTATTATTTTAGTATATCATATAAATCCTTTTATTAAAAGAAAAAATATGTAACGAATATCTATTTGTTTTCATAGTGTATAAAGGAATAAAACCAGCACGGGTGTAAATATGAAGCTAAGTCAGTTGAGTTTAGGAGAAAAAGCGTTTGTTAATACTGTTGACCCCTCATGTGCCTTTGCACAAAGACTTATTGAAATGGGGTTTTCAAATGGCACCGAGGTTGAGGTTGTTATTAGAGGTATAAGCAAACATCTTAAAGCTTATAAAATCAAGAATACTGTTGTTGCCATAAGAGATGAATTGGCGGAAAAGATTAATGTAATCCTTATATCGGAGCGATAATATGGCAGCCAAGAACATTGCTTTAGCGGGTAATCCAAACGTTGGCAAGAGTACGGTTTTTAATGCTATCACAGGTCTTAATCAGCATACGGGTAATTGGTCGGGTAAAACTGTAGAGGTATGTTCGGGTGAGTTTTACAGTAACGGCGAGTTACATAAGATTATAGATTTGCCGGGCAGCTATTCCGTTTTTGCTGATTCAGAAGAAGAGTCGGTTACAAAAGATTATATAGATAACGGCATATATGACGTTATAATTCTTGTGGTTGATGCAAATGCCCTTGAAAGATACTTATGTTTTGTGATACAGGTTTTGATGACAACACTAAGAGCTGTTGTGTGTCTTAATATGTGTGACGTAGCTGAAAAAAACGGAATAGTTACAGATACGGACGAACTTTCTTTAAGATTAGGAATACCTGTAATCAAAGTAAGTGCTAAAAAGAAAAAGGGAGTTAAGGAGTTGATAGAAACAGCAATTGATGTAGCCGATAACAAGATTAAAACATTTGCTGTAAAGAATATTTGCTCTTTAAACGATAGTGAAAGCAATATGATTCTGGCTCAAAAAGTGTGTGAGCTATGTAAAGAAATCTGCAGCTACACAATAATGGTGTCTAAAAAAGATACTAAAAACTTAAATCGAAAATTAGACAGAGTTTTTACTTCTAAGATTACAGGCCTCCCAATTATGTGTATGTTTGTTCTAATGTTGTTTTGGTTAACAGCTTTTGGAGCAAATTATCCCAGCGAATTTTTAAGCTCTGCATTTAATTTATTAATAAGTTCAATTTCAGAATTTTTGCTATTTTTAAATATCCCTCAAGCAGTCATTTCATTTTTATGTGACGGTGTATTAAAAACAGCATGTTGGGTTGTAGCTGTAATGCTTCCGCCCGCACTTATTTTCTTTCCGATTTTTGCTTTGCTTGAAGATTTCGGATATTTGCCCAGAGTTGCATTTAACACAGACGGTATATTTGCAAAAGCAGGAACCAGCGGAAAGCAATCGCTTACAATGATGATGGGGTTTGGATGTAACACCTGCGGTGTTGTAGGGTGCAGAATAATAAGCTCAAAGCCTGAGAAAAATATTGCAATGCTTACCAACAGCTTTATTCCTTGCAACGGCAGAATTCCTACCCTTATAGCTTTAAGTTCAATATTTTTTGCATCAGTATATACGCAAAGCATAGCATCCTTGGTAACAGCGGTTATATTGGTTTTGCTGTTAGCTCTTTCGGTTTTGGTAACAATAGGGGTTACAAAACTGCTGTCTTTATTATATAAAACAAAGAATAGTGCATTTATTTTAGAATTACCAGATTATAAAAATCCACAGATTATTAAAAGCGTGGCGTTATCGCTTAAAAACAAGGTGCTGAGCGTGCTTTTGCGTGCAGTTTCTGTAGCTTTGCCTGCCGGTGCGGTTATTTGGCTGATAGCTAATATAAAAATTTATGACGTTAGTATTTTGCAGTACATTACAGATTTTTTAGACCCAATTGGCAAAGCTATGGGTGTTGACGGTACTATTTTGGCATCTTTTATTTTAGGTTTTCCTGCCAATGAAATTGTTATACCTGTAATGCTGATGTCCTATTCCTCAAACGGTTCACTTACAGAGTATTCATCGCTATCAGGTTTGCGGGACGTTCTTATACAAAACGGTTGGAATAACGTTACTGCTTTATGTACATTAGTACTTTGTATTTTCCATTTTCCTTGTTCAACCACTTGTTTAACAATATATAAAGAAACAAAAAGCAAGGTTATAACGCTTCTGTCAGTCGCGATACCTCTTTTAATTGGTGTTACACTTCGTTGTTTTATCAATCTGTTTTATCGTATCTTTTTCTGAGTAGATATAAAGCCCTTTTTTCGATTCTTGATATATAAGAGCGAGAAATATTTAACATATCTGCAACTTCCCGCTGAGTCAGAGGTTTGTTGCCGTTTAGTCCGTAGCGCAATACTATAATTTTCTTTTCACGCTCATTTAAAACCTCGTTGATATAACTTTTAAGTTTTGATAAATTTACTTGTTCTTCTAAATCTTCGGTAAAATCATCATCAACAGCCAGCACATCCATAAGCATCAGCGGATTGCCGTCTTTGTCTGTATCTATTGAGTCGCTGAGCGACATATCCTGTGCGGATTTTTTACCGTTTCTGAAGTGCATAAGAATTTCATTTTCAATACATCTTGAGGCGTAGCTTGAAAGTTTGATGCTTTTTTCAGGATTATAGGTATTTATTGCTTTAATAAGACCTATTGTGCCAATAGAAACAAGGTCGTCGTGTTCTGATTCTTTAGCATAATATTTTTTTATAATATGAGCAACTAAACGCAGGTTATGTTCAACTAATTTGTTTCTTGCTTCAAGGTTTCCTTGTTTGCTTAGAGTGATATATTCCTGTTCTTTTTCTTCAGAAAGAGGTTTTGGAAAAGAATTTCCACGGCATATATGAAGAATAAAAACATAAAAGTAAGAAGAAAGCCATGCAAGAAAATTAAACATAAAAAACACTCTCCGTAAAATGATATTAAATCATATTCGGAGAGTGTTATGTTTTTGCAAGTCCTTTAATTATTTGTACCAAATTCCTGAAGCTTAAGCTCTTTATTGTGCTCTAACGCCCAGCCTATGCTCCATTCGCTGGTGAAAAGTAAAAGCTTGTTGCCTTTTAAATCCTGAATTCGCTTTGTATCTGAAGCAAGGTCAAGATGCTTTACATCAATATCTTCATTCAATATCCAGCGGATATACTGATAAGGAAGCGAAGTCATAATAATGTCGCAGTTATACTCCCCTTCTAAGCGGTGCTTAAGCACATCAAACTGAAGCACACCTACAACACCTACTATTACCTCTTCCATACCTGCGTCAAGTTCCTGAAAAATCTGAATTGCACCTTCCTGAGCAATCTGATTAATGCCCTTTATAAACTGCTTACGCTTCATTGTGTCTTTCTGGCGTACAAGAGCAAAATGTTCAGGTGCGAAAGTTGGAATACCCTTAAACTTAAATTTATTGCCTATAGAACAAATAGTGTCGCCTATTGAGAAAACGCCCGGGTCAAAAATTCCGATAATGTCACCGGCGTATGCTTCTTCGACCATTTCACGTTCAGATGCCATCATTTGCTGTGGCTGTAAAAGCTTGATTTTTCTGCCACCCTGCACATGATAAAGCTCCATATCCTTTTCGAATCTGCCTGAGCAAATACGCATAAAAGCAATTCTGTCGCGGTGCATCTTATTCATATTAGCCTGAATCTTAAACACAAAAGCAGACATTACATCGGAAGAAGGTTCGATTATACCTTCATCTGATTCTCTTGCCAAAGGAGGTGTTGTGAATTCAAGGAAAGATTTAAGGAAAGGCTCAACGCCGAAGTTATTAAGAGCTGAGCCGAAGAAAACAGGAGTAAGTTTACCTTCTCTTACTCTCTCAAGGTCAAATTCGTCGCCCGCACCTTCTAAAAGCTCAACGTTATCCATAAGGTCCTGCATCATATAAGGACCTAAACGTTCTTTAAGCTCATCAGAGTTAAGAGGTAAAATATCCTGCTTAACCTCTTTCTGACCATTGTTTGCAGTGTATGCAAGAACATTCTGGGTTGCCATATCAAAAACACCTTTGAAATCGTTACCGGAACCGATAGGCCAGTTAACAGGGCAGGTATTGATACCGAGAACATTCTCAATTTCTTCCAAAAGCTCAAATGGGTCTTTGGATTCTCTGTCCATCTTATTAACAAATGTAATGATGGGAATGTTGCGCATTACGCAAACCTTAAAGAGCTTAACAGTCTGCCTTTCAACACCTTTTGCAGCGTCAATTACCATTACTGCAGAGTCAGCAGCCATAAGAGTTCTGTAAGTATCTTCAGAGAAGTCCTGATGACCGGGTGTATCAAGAATATTTACACAATAGCCGTCATATTTAAACTGCATAACAGAAGAAGTAACCGAAATACCCCTCTGCTTTTCAATTTCCATCCAGTCAGAAACAGCGTGCTTTGCAGTTCTTTTACCTTTAACAGAACCTGCAAGGTTAATCGCACCGCCGTATAAAAGGAGCTTTTCGGTTAATGTTGTTTTACCTGCGTCAGGGTGAGAAATAATTGCAAAGGTACGACGCTTTTCAATTTCATTTTTAATATTCGCCAAAGCCAAGCCCTCACTAACATTTTAATTCCACAGGATATTATACTTTTAACCCGAATTTATGTCAAGCATAGATAGGTATATAAAAAAAGAAAGCTTTCTGAATTTACTTTCAGAAAGC
Organism: Ruminococcus sp.; assembly: GCA_017456845.1. Lineage (GTDB taxonomy): Bacteria > Bacillota > Clostridia > Oscillospirales > Acutalibacteraceae > Ruminococcoides. The sequence continues at coordinate 168 of JAFTIP010000002.1, read as the reverse complement.
TTTTGGCGGAGATGAAGAGATTTGAACTCTTGCGCCGGAGTTACCGACCTACCGCATTTCGAGTCAAGTGTCAAAAAACGAACTTGGCGGAATTTAACGGAAGATAACGGCAACAAAGAGAACCCCGAAAACCCCGATGTTTTCAGGGCTTTTTTGATTTTCGCGTCC
>JAFTIP010000028.1 GCA_017456845.1 Ruminococcus sp. | reverse complement strand
TACGCCAGAAAGCAAGGCTCACTTTTAAAGCCTCAGCTTGTTTCAGGCTGTGCTGCGCCTGAACAGTACGAAAATAATTTTCCCATTGATGCTATTACTGATATCTATGGGTTTATGGCAACACTTTTCTTTGCACTCACCGGAAATCTTCCTGCAAATGCAAAGGAACGCCTTACAAACGGCGTGCTTCTTATGAGCACAACTACAGTAAAGCGTTTGCCTCCTCACGTTGTAACTGCTCTTGCAAGCGGCCTGCAGGTTAAGCGTGAAAACAGAATTACAGATTTTATCGAGCTCAGAAGCCAGCTCTCTGTTGCTCCTGCAGTAAAGGCAATTCAGGAGGAAATCAGCCGTACAGCAAGTATGGCTAACGTTTCTAAGCCTAAGAAAAAGCGTCACGGAATGTCTCCGCTTTCTGTAGGTATTATCGTAACGGTAGTATCCTTAGTTGTATTTATGGCTATCGGCTTTGCTGTTCTTGGTGCGATGTATCCTGATAATCCCGCAACTGTTAACCCCGGTGAGGCTACTAATCCCGCCGATACAAATCCACCTCCTGTTACTGAGGCAGGCTGGACCGGTCCTACGCTTGAAGATTATAAAGGCGAAGACTACGAAACTGTTAGCAAGCGTCTCTTACAGGAATATAATATCACTACTTATATGCAGTCATATTCCGATTCCAGAGACGGATATAGCGATGAAATAAACGAAGGCTGTATTATTTCTCAAAACTTGCCTAAGGGTACACCTATTGACGCAGAAAACGGCATGGTAGTTGTTTTTAAAGTTAGCCGAGGTCCTCTTGAAACTGAGCTTCCTAATGTAGAGGATATGAGTCTTAGTGCTGCTGCTACAAAGCTTGCAAATATGGGCTATACTGTATACACAGATCCCACAGGTAAACCCAGCAATACTGTTGCAAAGGGTAATGTTATCGGTTACCGCGACTACGAAGCCGGTGACGAGGTTGCACCCAATACTGAGATTTATCTTGTTCTGAGCTTAGGTAAATCCGAAACCGAGCCAAAAGCAGAATAATAAAAGCTGGGATATTGTCCCAGCTTTTTGTAAATTCATTATCTTGCTTTGGATTTAAGCTTGCTTTCGGCATGCTGAATGAGGTTCATCAGTGAACTTGCAAGTTTAGGGTAATTGTCTGTGATGTTTTCGGGCGAGTATTCTATTTCTGAAAGTTTAGTAAGATATTCTTTCTCGTTTTTATAGTTAGTCAACGCCTCGAATCTCGTTGAATAAACCTTCATCTGTGCTTCAGAATAACCCTGATATGTTGCTTCGGGTATTGCAAACATACTCTGATGGTTTTTTTCGTTTCCGGAGTAAATAGTTCTGAAAATTCTGTAAAGCACCAGCATAAGATAATTGGATACGTTTGCCGTGAGACTTTTATTGTTTGCATTTATCAGCATATCGTAAATGATATTTAATGAGTTTGAAAGAATCTTTTTATTAAGCAACGGAACCAAAGATGCCTTAGAGTTTTCAGTTTCTTCTATGTCATCTGCATCAGGGATATCCTCAAATCTAAGCACGGCACCTGACCTTTCAGGCGTACGCCCCAAAAGGAAATCACATGAAACAGAGTAATAGTCCGAAACCTTGATCAAAAAATCAAGTCCGCATTCTCTAATTCCTTTTTCATAGTGCGATAAAAGTGCCTGAGAAATTCCTAAGTCTTCAGCAACCTGCTTTTGCGAGTATTTCTTTTCTTTTCTCAGCATTGTAATAATTCGGGGAAAATCCTTATTCATATGGGTCAACTCACTTTCTATACATATAGTATAATATTCTTTTTACTTATTGTAAATAGCGTTAGGGGGAATTTTATGAAATCCTATAATATTCATTTCATCCGTCACGGCGAAATCAGCGAAACTAAAAGCGGAGCCTATATCGGCGTTACTGATGTTTCGCTTTCAAAAAAAGGCAGGGAAGAGCTTAAAAGCTTTGATAAAAGCTATCGTTATCCTTACGCATCGGTTTTGTTTTCAAGCCCATTAAAACGCTGTGTCGAAACCTGCGAAATTTTATATCCTGATAAAACTCCTATTATAGTTGATGAACTTTCCGAGATTAATTTTGGCTTGTGGGAAGGTAAAACCGCAGAAGAGCTAAAAAGTGATGAAACCTTCAATAAATGGCTCTCGGGGGATAATTCCGTTAAGCCTCCCAATGGCGAAAGCAGTGCTGATTTTACACGCAGAATCTGCCTGATGTTTCAGAAAATCGTAGATGGTCTGATTTCAACAGGTCATACCGAGGCTGTAATCGTAACCCACGGCGGTGTTATTATGACTTTGCTTGCCGTTTACGGTTTTCCTCAGGCAAAGCCTTTTGAATGGGCGTGCGACAGCGGATGCGGATATTCCATCAGAGTAACGCCAATGCTTTGGCAAAAAGACAGGGTTAGCGAGGTATATCGCACTTTACCTGTTTTGGACGAGGACTGATTATGAAGATTTTATATGATATGCATACTCATATTCTGCCGTCAGTAGATGATGGTGCCAGAAGTGTTGAAGACAGCTTAACACTCATTAATAAGCTTAGGGGTGCAGGGGTTTCTGATATTTGTCTTACTCCGCATTTTTATACCCATAAGGAAAGCCTTAAGGACTTTTTAGAAAGACGAAGCAGAGCCTTCGTTGAGCTTAGTGCATATTTAAGCAATGATGTTACTTTTCATCTTGGTGCTGAGGTGTACGTCACAAAATACCTGTTTTCTAATGAAGTTGACCTTAAGTCTGCCTGTTACGAAGGTACAAGTTATATGCTTACGGAGTTTCCTTATTCTTCAACTTTTGAAGGAGAATCTATGGTTTTTATTAATAAGCTTATTAATAATTACGGCATAACTCCGGTGCTTGCGCATGTTGAGCGGTATCCTTACCTTTTAAAGCATCTTGATAAAGTCGAAGAACTTATTGATATGGGTGTTATTATACAGTCCAATGCATGTTCTTTTTCAGAATTTCCATTAAAGTTTAAGCTTACTAAAATGCTTAAAAATGGTTATATACATATAATCGGCAGCGATGCCCACTCTGTTAATAGAAATTCACCTGACTTTTACAACAATCTTAATGAGCATATCGATAAAAAATCAATTTCAGAAGTTAAATCGCGAATTAATAATACATCGTGTGAAATACTTCGAAAAGCTACCTCTCTGCTTTGAGCAGAGAGGTCTTTTATTAGTAGTTTGCAAAATAAATCCTTAAATCCTGCAAAAAACATTGAATTTTGCAGGATATTATGGTAAAATAAATCGATTATGAAATTTACAGAGAAGGTTATATTATGGTAACACACCTTTTAGGACGTATAGATATGAAGCTTCCCTCTATGTCAAAAGGTCAGAAGCTTATTGCTCATTTTATTGAACAGCACTATGACCAGGCGGCGTTTCTTACCGCAAGCAAGTTAGGTGAGCTTGTGGGTGTTAGTGAAAGCACCGTTGTTCGTTTTGCTACCGAAATCGGCTACAGCGGCTATCCAGAGCTACAAAAAGCTATGCAGGAAATGATAAAGGATAAGCTCACTTCAGTTCAGCGTATTGACGTAACTGCCGCAAAGGTTGAAAATAACGACGTTTTAGAAACTGTACTTAATCAGGATATTCAGAAAATCCGTCATACTATTGAGGAAACGTCAAGGGATGATTTCAAGCGTGCTGTTGATTCTATAATTAATGCTGAGCATATTTATATTTACGGAGCACGCTCAGCCTCAGCTCTTGCTAATTTCTTGGGCTATTATTTCGGGCTTATTTTCGATAACGTTCACATTATTACAACAGCCAGCCGAAGCGGCGTATATGAAAGCTTATTCAGAATTACTGACAAAGACGCTTTAATCGGTATCAGCTTCCCAAGATACAGCAGCGTTTCTGTTAATGCTATGAGCTTTGCTCATTCACGCGGAGCTTCAACAATTTCAATTACTGATAATATGCTTTCTCCTCTTGTGCCTCACAGCTCCTCTGTTCTTATTGCCAGAAGCGATATGGCTTCCGTTGTTGACTCTTTGGTAGCACCTTTATCGCTGATTAATGCTCTTATTGTTGCTACTGTTATTGAGAAAAAAGATGACGTAAAAGCTACTTTTGAAGCCTTGGAATCTGTATGGAATGAGCAGGGTGTGTATGCAAGCTCAGAACTTCAGTTCGGCGGAGAGAAGATATGAGCAACGTAATCGTAATTGGAGGCGGCCCTGCAGGGCTTATGGCAGCGTCAACGGCGGCTATTTACGGAAACAACGTAACGTTATTTGAGAAAAATCCACGTACCGGCAGAAAGCTTGTTATAACGGGTAAGGGCAGATGTAATATTACCAACGCCTGCGATAACGACGTTTTTATTTCAAACGTAATTTCAAATCCCAGATTTTTATACTCGGCTATCAGTGGTTTTAACACCTCTGACACAGTAAGTTTTTTTAATTCATTAGGGGTTGATACTAAGGTCGAGCGAGGTAACAGGGTTTTTCCTCAAAGCGACAGAGCTATGGATGTAGCCGATGCATTGCTTAACTATGCTAAAGATTCAGGTGTAAAAATCAAATGTAATACCCCGGCTGAGTCTCTTATTATCGAAGATAACTCTATTAAGGGAGTTATTGATGCTGAAAAGAAATCATATTTTGCTGATGCTGTTATTATTGCAACCGGCGGAAAGAGTTATCCGTTAACCGGTTCTACGGGTGACGGCTACAGTCTTGCTGAAATGGCAGGTCATACTATTACTGACATTGTTCCGTCTCTTGTGCCTTTAACCATTCAGGGAGATGAATGTAAGCAGATGCAGGGTCTTTCGCTAAGGAATATTTCCGTATCTGTTTTTGATAATAACAAAAAGGTTTTCGATGATTTTGGTGAGCTTATTTTTACTCATTACGGAGTCAGCGGACCTGTAATACTAAGTGCAAGCTCACATCTTAAAGATTTTTCCAAAAACGCTTATAAGCTTTCTATAGACTTAAAACCTGCACTTGACATTGAAACACTTGATAAAAGAATTATAAGAGATTTGGAAAAATTCAATCTGAAAGAGGTTGGCAATTCTTTGGGCGACTTGCTTCCCTCAAAGCTTATTCCTGTTGTACTTAACAGATGGGGAATAGGCAAAGCTACACGCTGTAATTCTGTTACTAAAGAACAGCGAAAAGCGTTAGTTTCAATCCTAAAGAATCTTGAATTTGAAATTACAGGAACCAGACCAATAGATGAAGCCATAGTTACCCGTGGCGGCGTAAAGGTTTCTGAAATAAATCCTAAGACTATGGAAAGCAAGCTTTGTTCAGGTCTTTATTTTTGCGGCGAGGTTCTTGATGTTGATGCCTATACAGGCGGCTTCAACCTGCAAATAGCTTTTTCTACCGGTTATCTTGCCGGTCAATTATTATGATGTATATCGGAGGTATTTATTATGTCTATCGCAGTTGCTATTGACGGTCCTGCAGGTGCAGGTAAATCCACTATTGCCAGAGCGGCGGCAAAAGCTCTCGGCTTTATCTATGTTGACACAGGTGCACTTTACCGTTCAATTGGTCTTAACGCTATCAGAAACGGTGTTGACCTTGCTGATACTAACGCTATTGAAAACAGCCTTGATGGTATAAAGGTAGAGCTCGCATTTGACGCTCAGGGAGCACAGATTGTTCTTTTAAACGGTGAAGACGTGTCATCTCTTATCCGTACTCCTGAGGTTTCCATGTCCGCTTCAAAGGTTTCGGCTGTTTCTGCTGTTAGAGCTTTTTTACTTGATTTACAGCGTAATATGGCTAAAACTCAGAGCGTTATTATGGACGGCAGAGATATCGGTACAGTTGTACTTCCCAACGCAGAGGTTAAGATTTTTCTTACAGCGTCTCCTGAAATTCGGGCAAAGCGTCGATTCGACGAGCTTATTGAAAAGGGTCAGGACGTTAAGTACGAGGATGTGTTGGCTGATGTTATTGAGCGTGATTATAACGATTCCCACCGCGAAATTGCCCCTCTTAAGCCTGCCGAAGACTCAAAGCTTGCCGATACATCGGGCCTTACCCTTGAAGAGTCAATTCAGCTTATTATTAATATAATTAAGGAGAATACAAAGTGAGTAAAGAATTTTATTCCGTTTTAGTTTTTATCCTTAGATTCCCCTTGTTTTTAATTTTCAGATACAAGCACATCAATAAAAACAATATTCCCAAAGAAGGCAGATACATAATTGCAAGCAACCATATTTCAGGTCCTGACTGTATTTTTGTAGGTCTTGGTCAGAAGCGCTATATCCGCTTTATGGCAAAGGCAGAGCTTTTTGAAAACAAATTTCTCAGTTGGTTCTTTACAAAAATGGGTGCGTTTCCTGTTAACCGCGGTAAGGGCGACACAAGTGCTATAAATAACGCTAAGGAAATGATTGACAACGGCGAAACCCTGGGCATTTTTATTGAGGGTACCCGTTCTAAAACAGGTGAGTTTTTAAAGCCCAAAAGCGGTGCTGTTATGATTGCCCATCAGATGGACTGCAAAATTGTTCCTTGTGCTATCAGCTGCAAGGGCATAAAACCCAGCTTCTGGCGTCGCAAATACGTTCATTTTGGTGAGCCTGTTACGGTTGAAGAACTTGGTGTTACAAAGGCTTCTCCCAGAGAGTACAGAGACGCTTCCCGTAAGCTTATGGATATTATTGCAGACCTCAGAAAGCAGGATATAGAATGATTATAAAACTTGCAGAAACAGCAGGGTTCTGTTTTGGTGTAAACCGTGCAATAGATATGGTAGAAAACCTTTTGATATCTGGCAAGAAGGTTTGTACCTTAGGTCCTATCATAAACAATTCCGAAGTTGTAAACGACCTTGCAAGCCGAGGTGCCGCCTTTGTAAATACTCCTGAAGAGGTTGAAAAAGGCACTATGCTGGTTATCCGTTCTCATGGAGTTGCTGAATCTGTAATTAAAAGAGTAGAAGAGCTTGGTATAGAGTATACCGATGCAACCTGTCCTTTTGTGCGTAAGATTCATAAGATTGTGAAAGAAGCAGGGGAAAAGGGTAGTACTGTTATTATTGCAGGCGACAGTAAGCATCCTGAGGTAATAGGTATAATGGGTCATACAAATGGCGAATGTTATACTTTTAAGAACGAAGATGAGCTTACACATCTGTTGAGTATTATTCCGACAGAGAAATTAAATCAGGCTTCTTTTGTAGCTCAAACAACTTTTGACCAAAAAGAATGGAAAAAATGTCTGAAATTAATAAAAAAAGTCTGTACAAATGCAAAAATATTTGATACAATATGTAGTGCTACGCACAGTAGACAGGCGGAGGCCGAAAATCTGGCAAAATCATCTGACTTGATGATAATTGTCGGCGACACAAAAAGCTCTAATACCTCAAAGCTTTATGAGATAGCAAAGCGTAATTGCCCCGACACATTATGGATTCAGACAGCAAGTGACCTTTTGACGGAAAGACTAAGCAATGCTCGTTTAATTGGCGTAACTGCCGGTGCATCAACTCCGGCAAGGATTATAAAGGAGGTACTGGATAAAATGGATGAAATGACCAAATCCGGTGTAACAAACGAAATGGAAGAAAATTTTGAGGCTCTTTTAGAGGAGAACCTCAAGAGCTTAAATACAAACGAGAGGGTAATGGGTACTGTTATCAGCATGACTCCCACAGAGGTTTATGTTGATGTAGGCAGAAAGCAGTCTGGTTTTATTCCTGTTGACGAGCTTTCCGCAACTCCTATCAGCCACCCCAGCGAGGTTTGCAAGGTTGGCGATGAGATGGAGCTTCTCATTATGAAGACAAACGACGTTGAAGGCACAATTATGCTTTCCAAGCGCAGAGTTGACTCCAAGAAATATTGGGAAAAGCTCGAGCAGATCGCAGAGGACAAGACTGTTATCTCCGGTAAGGTAACAGAGGTTGTTAACGGCGGCGTTATCGTTGTAGCTATGGACAACCGTGTGTTCGTTCCTGCTTCTCAGGCAACACTTAACAGAACAGAGGATCTTTCTGTTCTTCTCGGCACAGAGGTAGACCTCAGAATTCTTGAGGCTTCTCAGCGTGGCAGAAGAAAGAAGTTAGTTGGTTCTATCCGCTCCGTACTTCTTGACCAGAGAAGTGAGCAGAAGGCTGCTTTCTGGGAGAATGTAAAGGTTGGCGACACATACACTGGTGTTGTTAAGTCTCTCACAACTTATGGTGCTTTCGTAGACCTCGGCGGCGTGTTCGGTATGATTCACATTTCCGAGCTTTCTTGGTCCAGAATTAAGCATCCTTCCGAAGTTGTTAACGTTGGCGATACAGTTGAAGTTTACATCAAGGACATCAACACAGAGACAAACAAGATTTCTCTCGGCTTTAAGAAGGCTGAGGACAATCCTTGGGAGATTCTTAAGAGAGATTATCCCGAAGGTACAGTTGTTAAGGCTAAGATTGCAGGCCTCACAACTTTCGGTGCTTTTGCAACAATTATTCCCGGTATTGACGGTCTTATCCACATTTCCCAGCTTTCCAACAAGCGTGTTGAGAAGCCTCAGGATGTTGTTAAGGTTGGCGACGAAGTAGATGCAAAGATTGTTGCTATTGAGTTTGACAAGAAGCGTGTAAGCCTTTCTATGGCTGCTCTTCTTGAGGACGAGGAAGAGGTTGCTGAAGAGGCTCCTGCAGCTGAGGAAGTAGCAGAAGCTACAGAAGAAGCTGCTGAATAATTTAAGCTGATATATGGGCATCCTTAATATAAGGGTGCCCATTTTTATAAGAGGTCATTATGTTAGATAAAATAAAAGACGATATCAAAACTGTGCTTGACGAGTTTTTAACTCAGGCAAAGTTAAAAAACAGAAGCGTACTTGTACTTGGTTTTTCCACAAGCGAAGCAGCAGGCGGCTATATCGGCCATCATTCGAGTCTTGAGGTTGCCAAAGCTGTGTATGACGTACTTTATCCCTTACTTGTAGAAAAGGGTGTTTACTTAGCGGCACAGTGTTGTGAGCATTTAAACAGAGCATTGGTAATAGAAGAGGAACTTGCAAATAAGCTGAATCTCGATATTGTCAATGTAGTTCCTCAGCTTCATGCAGGCGGTGCTTCTGCCGTTACAGCTTATAGTCTTTTTAACAGTCCTGTTGTTGTAGAGCATATCAAGGCAGACGCAGGTATTGACATTGGCGGAACACTCATAGGTATGCACTTAAAAGAAGTTGCTGTTCCTATTCATACAAGTCAACAGTTTGTTGGAGATGCTACTGTGCTTTGCGCCAGAACCAGAGCAAAATTTATAGGCGGAGAAAGAGCCGTATATAATAACGATTTATTATGAGGTGACTATTATGACAGCTAAAGAGGAATTTATTGCTATTTTTACTGAAAACGTTAACCGTCACGGAGCAAAGGAGCTTTTGGATTGGCTTCAGACCACCGATTTTTTCGATGCTCCTGCCAGCACAAAGTTTCATTGTGCCTGCGAAAATGGCCTTGTAATGCACTCTGTAAGTGTTTTTAATACAATGATGGAAAAGCATTTTGACGAGGAAACCGATAGTGTTGAGAGTTTTGCTATCTGTGCTTTACTACATGATGTTTGTAAGGCGAACTTCTATAAGGTTTCTCAGCGTAATGTAAAGAATGAACAGACAGGTCAGTGGGAAAAACAGCCTTTCTATGCTGTTGAAGATATGTTCCCTTATGGTCATGGAGAAAAATCTGTTTTTCTTGTTGAGCGTTTTATGCGTCTTAAGGTTGACGAAGCTGTTGCAATCCGCTGGCATATGGGCGGATTTGACGAAACCGAAAGCTTTGCATTAAGCAAAGCATATGAAAAATATCCTCTTGCTGTTAAGCTTCACCTTTCTGACCTTGAATCTACCTATTTAAGAGAAAAAGGTACATCAGCAGTAAACAACAGATAAGGGAGTTTATTATGCAGTTAAACGACGCAAAGGTGCGTGCCAAAGAGTTACGCGATTTGCTTTTATATCATAATCACAGATACTATGACCTCGATAGTCCCGAAATATCAGACTATGAGTACGATATGCTTTTAAGGGAGCTTGAAAATATCGAGGCTGAGTTTCCTGAGCTTGTAACAGAGGATTCTGCAACACAGCGTATTGGCGGTAGTAAAGGTGAAAAGTTTTCTCCGGTAGTTCATAAGGTTTTAATGGAGAGCTTACACGATTCGTTTTCTTATGACGAGCTTAGAGATTTTGACCGAAAGGTACGAGAGGTCGCAGAGACCCCAGAATACGTTGTAGAGCCAAAGTTTGACGGACTTTCTGTATCTGTTGAATATAAAAACGGTGTTTTCGTACGAGGTTCAACCAGAGGTGACGGTGCAGTAGGCGAGGACGTTACCGATAATCTTATGACTATCCGCTCTCTTCCCAAAATAATAAAAAATGCACCGGAGTTTTTAGAGGTTCGCGGAGAGGTTTATATGTCCTTTGAAACCTTCGAAAAGCTATGCGAGCAAATGGAAGAAAACGAAGAAGTTCCCTTTAAAAATCCCCGTAACGCTGCCGCAGGCTCTTTAAGGCAAAAAGACAGTAAGATTACTGCTCAGAGGAACCTTGATATTTTCATATTCAATATTCAGCAAATTGAGGGTAAAGAGCTTAAAAATCATAAAGATTCTTTGGATTATCTCAAGTCTTTGGGCTTACCTGTTGCACCTTTTTATTCGACTTTTACAAATATCGAAGACGTTATTACAGAAGTAGAAAGAATCGGTAACTTAAGGGGCGAGTTTCCTTTTGCTATAGATGGTGCTGTTGTTAAAGTTAATGATTTTGCTCAGCGTATTGAACTTGGCAGAACCGCAAAATTTCCTAAGTGGGCAGAGGCCTACAAGTATCCCCCTGAAGAAAAATCTACAACCTTATTGGATATAGAATTTAACGTGGGCAGAACAGGTGCGGTTACTCCTGTTGGTATATTTGAACCCGTGCTTTTGGCCGGAACAACCGTGTCGCGTGCTGTACTTCATAATAAAACCTTTATTGAAGAAAAAGGCATTATGATAGGCGACAGGGTTATACTCAGAAAAGCAGGCGAGATTATCCCTGAGGTGGTACGTCTTGATGCCCACACAGAAAATAGTAAGGAATTTATTTTCCCTGATATTTGTCCTTCATGTGCCAGCACGCTTTTTGAAAGCGAAGATGAAGCGGTTATACGCTGCACAAATTCAGCTTGTCCTGCTCAATTAAAACGTCATATCATTCATTTTGCAATGAGAGATGCTATGGATATAGACGGCTTAGGACCCGCGGTTATTACACAGCTTATTGACACCGGCCTGATTAAATCTGTTGCAGATTTATATAAACTAAAAGCTGTTGACATTAGCTCTATAGAGCGAATGGGCGAAAAATCTGCATTAAACCTTATAGATGCTATTGAAAAATCAAAAGATAACGAGATTTACAGGCTTGTTTTTGCCTTGGGCATACGCCATATCGGGCTTAAAGCAGCTAAGCTTATGTGTGAGCATTTTTTAAGTATCGAAAATATACTGAATGCTACGGAAGATGATTATTTATCTATTGACGGTTTCGGCTCTGTAATGGCACAGAGTGCGGCACAGTATTTTTCTCTTCCTGAAACTAAGGAGCTTATCGGCGAGCTTAAATCTTTGGGACTGAAAATGCCCCGTTTGGAAAAGAAGACCGAAGGTGGTATTTTTGATGGTAAAACATTTGTGCTTACAGGTACTCTTCCTACTATGACCCGTAGTGAAGCTTCAAAGTTAATAGAGGCTAACGGCGGAAAAACCTCAAATTCAGTATCAAAAAAGACGCATTATGTTTTAGCCGGCGAAGATGCAGGCTCCAAGCTCACAAAAGCCCAAGCCTTAGGTGTTACTGTAATTACCGAAGAAGATTTATTAAATATGATTAAGTAAGTTATTTATATTACCTCACGGATTATTGTCCGTGAGGTTTTTCTTTTGTAATAAAGTTGTCCCTTCGTGCATACTCTTAAGTGAAAGGATGATTTTAATGAACGATGTAAAAAACAAAAACCGAATATTATCTGCTGCTACACCTCTTCAGCCAATAATAAGAACCACAATATCAAACCTACCCGACGAAAACCTCAGAGAATTAAGAGAAATCCGCTTGCGAATAGGACTGCCGGTAACGCTTAATATAGGTGGAGTACATAAATTTATTGCGAAAAACGGCTGTGTAACCGATAGCTACACAATGCAGAATATGCTTGTTTGTAACGAGCAAATGATGAACGATGCATTTAAAAATATATGCGGTTTTTCTGTTTATGCTCATTTAAGCGAAATTACTTCGGGTTATATTACCATGCCCTTTGGTCACAGAGCAGGCATCTGCGGTACTGCAGTATTATCAGAGGGCAAAATTATTAATATACGTGATATTTCTTCGATTTCAATAAGAATATCCCGTCAGGTTAAAGATGTATCTCGCGATATGTCCTCCAGATTTGCTAAAAGCATGGGCGGGCTTCTTATCTGCGGAGCTCCCGCAAGCGGTAAGACCACATTTTTAAGAGATATGGCACGTATATTGTCAACTGAATATTCATTTACTACTTCTGTAGTTGATACAAGAAATGAGCTTTCAGGCTCTTACAGAGGCAAACCTCAGAACGACTTAGGGTTTTCCGATGTTCTTGTGTCGTACCCCAGAATTAAAGGGATTGAGCACGCTTTAAGGTCTTTGTCTCCTCAGGTGATTATTTGTGATGAAATAGGCGACAAAGACGACGCTGACGCTATCCTGTGTGCTGCTAACAGCGGCGTAAGGTTTATAGCAAGTATACACGCGTCAACTCCGCAGGAATTAAAGGAAAGACGTTTTGCTAAAGAAATTATTGATACAAACGCTTTTTCTGCTGTGGCTTTTCTTTCAAGCCCTTTAACGCCAGGCAAAATAACACGAATTATATCAGCGGGAGATGTATTCCGTGATTAAGCTTATTCTATCGTTGATTTTGATAATGTCTTCTTTTTTTGTAGGAAATACGTTTTCAGTAAAGCTTACTAATCGAAGAAAGACCCTTTCCTCAATCCTGAGTGCTATAAGCCGAATAAAAACGTTAATATGCTTTGGAGGCGTTGATACTGTCAGAGTTGTAGAAGAATGTTTTTGCAGCTCAGATTTTCCATTAATGAACGAAGATTTACTTAGCAGTAATTCAGATTACGGAAAAGCTTTTGCGGAATGTGTTGAAAAAATCAGCAGAAGCTTTTCGTTAACTAAATCGGATAAAGAGCTGTTAACTCAATTCGGAGCCAATTTAGGCTCTTCGGATGTAACGGGTCAGGTTGCACATGCAGAACTTTACGCTGAGCTTTTTTCTGAAAGGCTTAACTTGGCTAAAGAGCAGGAAAATACAAAATCCAAACTTTACAGGGTGCTGGGATTTTCTTTAGGCTGTGCGATTTCTCTATTAATTGTTTGAGGTTTACTATGGACGTAGATATGATTTTTAAAATTGCCGCTATTGGCATAATAGTAGCTATACTTAACCAGCTTCTTATCCGAAGCGGCAGGGAAGAGCAAGCACTTTTAACAACAATTGCAGGTCTCGTCGTGGCATTGATGATGATAATCTCAGAAATTTCAAATTTATTTGAAACTATAAAAAGGGTGTTCGGATTTTGAGCCCCCTAACAGTATGTGCCGCAGGAATTGTAGCCTCAGTGTTGGCGTTAATTCTAAAGAAGAATAATGCAGAATATTCATTTATACTTACGGTTTCTGCCTCGGCAATGATTATTATGTATATTGCAGGAGCTCTTATTGAAGCAGTAAGCGGTGTTAAAGATTTATTTGCGTCTTCAAATATGAGCGTTACGTATCTTACTTTACTGCTAAAATGTGTGGGTATATGTTTTTTAACAGAATTCACGTGTGATACCTGTAAAGATGCAGGACAAGCAGCTTTGGCGGATATTGTGTTGTTTTCGGGAAGAATTTTTGTTCTTGTTTCGGCTTTACCTTTGTTTTCTGAACTGCTTAATATTGTTACGGAGCTTTCGGGAGGATAAATGAAAAGGATTTGTAAAATATCTTTAATGGTTTTTATATTGATTGTTCTTTTAAGTTTTAACGTTAAAGCAGATACCT
>JAFTIP010000027.1 GCA_017456845.1 Ruminococcus sp. | reverse complement strand
TCTCAAGGTTCTTGAAGAAAAAGGGATTGACCGCATAAGTTCAGGCAAGCTTGCAGAACTTATGAACAGCAACGCTTCTCAGATAAGGCAAGACCTTAACTGCTTTGGCGGTTTCGGTCAGCAGGGCTATGGCTACATTGTTTCTGACCTTAAGGAAGAAATTGCAAAAATCATTGGCATAGACAGAGTAAAAAATGCTGTTATCTGCGGTTTCGGTAACCTTGGCAAAGCCATTTATCGCCATTTTGACGATAACAAATATGGCTTTGAGCTTGTAGGGCTTTTCGATTCTGATAAGCTTAAGCAGGGCCAGACAGTAGGTAAGCTTACCATTCAGAGTGAAAAGAATATTATTGATTTTTGCAAGGCAAATAACGTGGAAACAGCAATTATCTGTGTTCCCACAAAATTTGCCGAGGGTGTTGTTGATTTACTTTACGAAGGCGGAGTCAGAAGCTTCTGGAATTTCAGTCACTTTAAAGTACATTCTAAATATTCCGACGTAATTGAAGAAAACGTACACCTCAGCGAAAGCTTGCTGACCCTCTCCTATCTTATTGATAACTGATAAAGAAATCCCACGTAAGAAACTAAATCTTACGTGGGATTTTTTATGCAATTATATTTTTAAGCTCCGCAAGTGAATCAATAACCACAGCATTGGTTTCGGCAAACTCCTTTCGGCTTTGGTGGCCTTGGGTAGTTAAAATACAGTCGCAACCAAGAGTTTGAGCCATTTTAAAATCAGCAACGCAATCGCCGATTACAACTGCCTCTGAGGGACTTATTCCTTTTTCTTCGAAATAACCAACTGCAAGGTGGGTCTTGTCCTCTGCAATCAAATTATTGTGAGCAAGGATTTTGTCAAAATAACCGCTTAAGCCAAACTCGGTTAATCGGTTATTAACTTTATCAATATGTGTTGCCGAAATAACCGTCTGCAGCTTTCCTTTTGAATTAAAATACTCAAGCACCTCCTCGGCGTTTGCCATAACAGCTCTATCAGGCAAGTGCTTTTCATAACCCTCGTTAAACTCAACTGCAATCTCGCCAAAGTCCATACTGTAAAGGTCATCAAATATGTGCTCGTAAAATTTAATTATAGGAGTATCAACGTAGCTTGCATACTGCTCAAAACTGATTATTGGCAGCTCACGCCTTGTAAGCATATCGTTAACTGAGGCAAGAGCCGCATTGATATCATCAATAAGAGTACCGTTAAAGTCCCAGATAATAACTTTATATTCTTTCATATTTCCCTCAGATTCGCTTTTCTAAGCCAAGTGATGTAAATACTCCCATAAGCTTTATTGCCTCTTCTGACTCAGCTGAGGTAAAGTAACTGCCTATATTGGAAGTTTTTATGTTTTTTCTGATAAAAAGCCTGTCAAAAAGGTGCACAGGTACAAACACAGGATAAAGCAGAGGCACCTTGTTAACCGCTTTAAATCTAAGCTTCATCCATTTAAAGCTTGGAAACAGTTTTCTGAAAATTCTTCTCAAACCGTTTTGGGCGGCAGTATTATCTTTGTTATTTCTCAGATTATCAGACAAAAAGGTTATTTTGGATCTTCCAAAAGTGCATGAATCCAGAATAAACATAGAGGCATCAGAGGTTGAATCTATTTCTTCCGAGCCTGAAAACCAATTGTTAGAAATAGCAACAGTTTTCTTTTCAAAATCCGCAAGGAGTATATCATTTAACACCTTGTCAATATATTTTCTGTTAATACTGCTTCCGTGGTTTTTAAGAAAAACGTAAACGTCCATATACATTCTGATACCTGCTCCGCCAAATTCAATATGGTTGGCAAGATGCTCAAGCATAAAAATGTATGTATCTTCGAGGGTCATAACCGCTATATTTGAATTTTCCTTAAAATTCACTCTGTCCCATACTGAGCCAAAATAATCATAAGCAGGAGACTCAGCGGTTAATAGAGACGTATGAAGCTCAAAATGCAGGATATCTTCCTTTCGGTAAGAAGTGTCCTTTTCGCCGACGCTCTCCTTAATGTAGCTGTTATCCAAAAATATTTTCTCTGCCTTAAGCCTGTTTTCAGACTCACAAAGAATATCCACATCACTCATAGTTCTCAGATGAGGTACAGGATAATCAGCCTTTGTAACAATTCCTTTTACGGGCAGACATTTAATTCCTTCTGAGCTTAACAGTTCCAATATACGCTGAGTTTCAAAATTCAGGTTAAGGTCTGCTACAATCTGCTCGCGGTACATCTGCTCAAGATAAGGCATAAAATCACCGGTTGGCTTATCTTTGTTGTTGAGTTTCTCAATAGCAAAGTAAAGCATTCCTGCTAAAGAATGCTTTACCGATATATCATAAATATTATGCCAGTTTACCTTTTGCTCGGGTAAAGGTACCTCTGTATTGTTTAACACAGATTGCATTAAAATAAGAAAATATTTAAAATCGTAGTTGTTTTTATCAGCTAACGTGCTCATTATTAATTACCGTAATCTTTTTTTCTATAATCCTTACTTCTTTATTGCACACAGAATTGGCTGCTTTTTTATGAGAAATAAGAATACAGGTTTTATCAGAAAGCTTTTTGATGTTTTCAAGAAGTCTCAGTTCTGTCATTTCGTCAAGTGCCGAGGTGGCCTCATCAAGAAGAATTACAGGAGCATCAGAAAGGATTGCTCTTGCAATTGCTACACGCTGAACCTGACCCTCAGAAAGTCCTAAGCCCTTCTCACCTATTACTGTGTCAAGACCTTTGGGAAGCTCAGCAATAAAATCAGCACAAGCAAAACGAGCAGCTCGCCATATTTCCTCATCAGACGCATCCGAATTAATAAAAGCTATATTTTCTCTTATGGTACCCGAAAGTAAGAAGTTGCCTTGGGGCACATATGAAAAGAACTTTCGGGTATTAGTATCAACAGGTAAAACCGTGCCATTGTTAAGCTTTAAGTATATTTTGCCTCCGTCAAGAGGAAACACACCCAACAGAAGCTTGGTCAACGTACTTTTGCCTATACCTGAAATACCCGTCATAACCACAAGGTCGCCCTTATTTATGGAAAGGCTCGTATCCTCAAAAATCTCATCTCTGTCATAGCTGAACGTAATATTCTCAAACTCTATGCTTGCAAGGTTTTTGTAAAGCTCTTTGACGTTAAGATTTTCGTCATTGATTACAGGCTCGTCATCTAAGCTTTCAAGTTCAATAATACGCTCTGCCGAAGCAATAGCACTATAATAGGTAGGGATAATACTTGTAAGAGAATTAATGGGGACGCTTATCTGAGAAACCAGAGAGAGCACCTGAGAAAGTGTACCATAGGTAATAACAGGGTCGTTATTTGCGATTCTTACAGCGCAGTAAAAAAGGCCAAAAAGATAAGCACCGTTAAAAGCAAGAGTAAAAGCAGAATGTGTTGTCAGCGAAATTATATTACGCTTTGCCTTACGCTTGTAGTTAGTTTCCTGAAGTTCTGAGGCGGTTTTCTCCACCTTATCCTCAGACTTAAAAACCTTAATAACCATAAGGCTTGCTAAAGTTTCCTGCATAAAGGAACGGATTTTACCGTCAGTTTCCATAATCTGCTTATGGTATTTTTTCATTGAGCCTTTAAAAAGAGATGAAAAAACAAACACACCCAAACCAACGCCAATAAAAAGCAACGTAAACAAAGGGTCGATTGTTGCAAGTACAACAAAAATACCGATAAGCTTAACAACAATGAAAACTACGTTGGGAATTATCGTAGTTATTGTACCGGCAACCGTGCTTACATCGTCATTAAGACGATTCAGCATTTCACCTGTGTGGTACTTTGTTATCTGTGCATAGCTCTTCCTAAGCATCTTTCTGTAAAGCGAAGACTTAATATCAATAGTCAACCTTGCAGTAACACGGAAAACAAGATGATTGCTTATAATTCGTGATACCACCTGTGAAACCGTGATTATAACAAAAATGGTTCCCCAAAAGAATATTGCATCAAGTCTTTCATCAGTAGCCGCGCCGTACACTCCCGTTGCCGAGTTTATAACGTTACGAAGCATATATGAAATTGCAATACTTCCAAAAGCAATAACAACATTAACAAAAGTAAGCAACGCAATAAACCAGCCCTGCTTTTTTGCGTTACGAAGTATCCACTTCAGTGTATAAAAATCTGTAAGCTTTTCAAAAAGCTTTTTTAACAGAGACTCTTTTTTCAAAGTAATCCCTCACTCTATAATAAAATTAGGCGGGGCGAAAAAACTTTCACCCCGTAAAAGACATAATTATGCAATAAGTCCGGCTTCCTGAAGCTCCTTAACAAATTTATCAACATCGGCTTTAGCAACAGCCTCGTCTACTTCATACTCTTCAAGAACAGCAGCAACTACTGCCTCAGGTGTGGTGTCTGACTCAAGCTGACGCCAAAGGAATGCACCAACCTCGTTAAGGTTAATCATACCGTTAAACTCTGCCACAGCAGCACCAATAGGAACAACAACATAGCAATCTGCTACTTTTCTGAGCATGTAATTTTCTTTAATTTTCATAATAAAAACCCTTTCAATCTTTTAATATTCCCAGTGCGGCATCAACCGCAGAATCGTCCATATTGCATTTTAGCAAATAAGCAGGATACTTTGACAAAAGCATTGAGTACATTTCAAGCTGCCTTTCCCCCATCTGCTCATTTGCTCTTTTGGGAGATTGTTCAAGAAGCAACGCGATGGCTCTTGAAACAGGAAGCTTTTCAAGTAAGTTATCCTCGCTTCTTTCTATAAAAACAAGAGCACCCAACTCAGCCGAAATATTCTGCTGAATATCGGTTCCACCTGCAAAAGGTGTACCGTAAATAATACATTTGCCGTCAATAAACCTGAAAGAAGGCTTGTCGTCATTTATTATCGCGGCTCTCTCACCAAATCTTTTCAACCATTTTTTGGTGTGAGTAGATTTGCCAACACCGCTATTAGCGGAAAAAAGATAAGCCTTTCCATCAAAGAGTAACGCCGAAGAATGAATATAACTTCCGTAATACTTCATAAGCCTTCTGTTAAAATCAGTACACAATACTACGTTCTCAGCAATAGCAGGAGTAATATCTAAGCCGTTTTTCACGAGATAATCCATCCGCTTAGGGTCGGCAACCAGCGAAAACTCCGGCTCCTCTTCTCCGTCATATAAATACGGCTTGTACCAATTTGCGGTTTCCTCGAAATCAAGCTTCATCTGAAAAACTATATCGGCAACTTTAAACTTTTGCATCAGAGCTTAACCTCATCACCAACAAAAAGAATATCCTTAAATCCTGCAATAAACTTCTGAATCTGAGTAGCATCCTTTACAGATACCTTAGTATCATTGTTAGCGTCGGCCAATGCAAGAGGAATTTCATCAAGAGCAAGAAGTTTTGCGATGTGTTTCTGAATTTTAGTAGCGTCTTTAATTGTAATCCTGCCGTCAAGGTCAGCGTCACCTATAAAGTAGGTTTTGTAACTATCGGTAGCTTCGGCGGAAGAAGAACCTTGAGTTGCAGTTGCCGTTGTACTTGCCGACTCATTAGTATTTGCAGTAGCACTTACAGACTCAGAAGCATCTGTAGCCTGAGTAGAACTGCTGCTTGTCACCTCTTCAGTAGGCTCAGTAGCAGTTGACGAAGCATTAGAAGAAGCTGTAGGCTCAGTCGCAATAGACTCTGTAGCGTCGGTTGCTGTTGAGCTTGTAGCCTCTGTAGCGTCAGTTGCTGTTGAGCTTGTAGCCTCTGTGGCTTCAGTCGCCATAGAAGAAGTTGCCTCAGCACCGGTGCTGCTTGTGGGCTCCACAGATGAGTCAGTTGCAGTTGCAGGCTCGGTAGGCTCAACATATTCGCCAAGGTTTACGTAAGGAATGTTGTTTGCCTTTGCGTATTCAAGTGCATATGAGCCAGAATAAACGTATAATGTTGTATTGGTACATCTATCAAACGCCGTATCAGAAATTACTGTAACAGATGGAGGAATAATTACTGTGTACAAATAAGCACATCCGCTAAAGCAGTAATCATCAAGCTCTTCAACTCCGTTAGAAATAGAAGCATACATTAATGTTGTACAACCGGAAAAAGTTGCATAAGGAATTACTTTTAATTTGGTCCCCTCTGCTATTTCTACAGTAGCAAGAGAAGTACACTTATAAAAAGTGCCATCTCCTAATACCGAAACGGAAGCTGGCAATTTAAGTTCTCTTAACTCACTGCAACCATAAAAAGCATAGTCACCAATTTCACGTATTGTGTTTGGAATAGTGCAATATAAAAGTTCATTATTATTCTTGAAAGCATTACTATTAATCTTTACAATATTGCGTTCTAAAACTGTATCCGGAATAACTAAATTTGTTTCACTACCCAGATATTCTTCAAGATAGTACTCTGTTTTATTGGTCATGGAAGGGATTTCAAGAACCCATTGGTCATACTCGGCGAAAGAACCTGCCGTAACAGAAAACAAAGAAATTATAGATAACACGCAAAGCAATGCACAAACAGAAATCATAACAACTCTATTTTTCATATCAACACTCCTATCTAACAATAATCTTATTAAATTATACTACATATAAGCACAAAAAGCAACAAGTAAACAGATATATTTGTTTATTAAACACAAAAACAGCGGATGCTATAATGCATCCGCTGTTTCAGCTCAATCATTAATCATTCAAAAGGATCGAAAGGAAGAGTGTCGTTATCATCCTTATTATCGTCGCCTGCATTTTCGTCAGGGTTACTCTGATTAGCAGCCTGAGTAGTATAAATAAATTTGTAAATTTCCAATTCCGGAGACTCATATAATTTCTTCATATAATATCACCTTCTAATAATCTAATAGTACTATACATCATTCTTTCGAATTTGTCAACTATTAGTAGAATTGGTTACAACATTTGTACCTACAACGTAGAAATTAAGTGTCTGTAAGTTACTGAAGTAATACTCAATAACACCTGTATCCTTATCCTTAATACCTACATATGCATATACGTTGTAGAAAGCTCCACGTTTGCTTACAGTGTTTTCAGACTCGATAACAATTCTGAATCTGTTCTTATTAGAAACAAACTTATCGCTGCTGTCATAAACTGTATAATACTCGTCAGATGATCCGCCCTTTTTGCTTACTCCAAGAATTTCACCAAAGTTACTCTTGGAATTTTCCTGACTAAGAAGTCCTCTGATAATAGTATCAAGGTCTTCTTTATCAGTAGCACTCTCAAAACCTTCTAATTTAGCTTTATTATAAGCATCTGTAAAAGTCTTATAAGTCTGATCCTCGCCAACCTTAAAGTTACCAACCTGCTCAAGGATATAACCATGTGTTACCTCGTAACCGTTTGCCTCGAGAGTTTCTAAGGTAACAGGAGAGTTAGCGGAAACAAGAGTTTCACCATTGTAGATATTCTGAGTAATCTTGTTGCCATTAGGAAGCTCATCGCCTGTAAAGAAGGGCACATGAATGCTTGCAGTGTAGTCAACGTAGATAGTATCGGTTGCTCCGTTTATACCCTCTTGTTCACGACCGTAAACAGGCTCAGAAAGGTCAACAAGATATTCAAGGTCTAAACCATATTCATAACTGAGAGTAACATCCTCAGTTACTAATAAGCCGTAGTAAGTACCATAAGCGAGAACATAATCGCCTGCAGTATAGCCATGTAAACCATCTTTATCCACAAACCAAACGCCGTCGTTAGTTGCATTCTCATCATATGTGGTAGCGAAAATAGACACGTTCTCGTTAAAGTTGAATTCACCAATATCATAGATATCAGGCCCCATTGCAACACTAACGTTAAATGTCTTTGCTTCTTCCACAGCTGTTACAACCCAGTTTTCTTCATCGAAGCTTTCCTTAGTATATTCCCAAGAAACGTTCTTGTAAATATCATCTACCCAAGGAGCATTGGAAATAACAGCTTCTTGTGAAGGATAACCGTTAGTAAGCTCTGCGTCTGTAGAAAGTGTGTAATCGGGGAATACATATGTTTTGGGTTCGCCGTATCTGTTAGTGTAATTATAAAGAATGTTCTTCTTGATTACCTTATGATAACAGTCAGAGTAAATTGTAATAGAAGATACATCCTCAGTTACGGTGTAAGTAAAGGTAAACTTAACTTCATCGTACTTATTGAGGTGTACTTCATCAACACCAACTTCCTCGAAGTTAACAACCTTAGAGCCATCCTCGCTTCTGATACCAATATACCATGCATAGAAGTAATCCTCAGGATATTTAGCATCAGTATAAATTGTAATCTCGAGAACATCGCCTTCTGTAGCTTCGAACTCTACAGAATCTCTCTGCTTAGCGTGTTCGATAACTGCGCCGGAAGTATCAGTTTGTTTTACAGAAACGCTTCTGATAGAGTCGCCGCCGTGGCTCATGGGAACACCTGAAGCATTACCAAGACCAACGTAGAACTCGTTGGAAACCTGGAACATTCCTTCACCTAAGCGTTCATAAAGGGCAATGTAAACAGATCTGTTAGTAGCTGTAATTGTTGCCGATGAATGTTTAGAAACCTCTTTACCAAGGCCTGCAACATTACCGTTTTCGTCTAATACAGCTTCATACCAACCAACAATCTTAAACTTGCCAAGCTTAGTAGCAAACAAGTCAGCTGAGCCGCCTCGGTTAACCTCAACTGATGCCTGACCATCGCCGCCATCAATAGAAATTGTACCTGCACCGTATTCAGCAATGTTGGAATTTGCATATACTATATTTCCGTTATCTTCACGTAATGCTACCTGAACACTAACTTCAGTTTTCAAATCAGTTTCGTCGAAACCATACCATTCGCCGTCGTAACGTTTACTATCCTGACAAATATCCTCATAGTCTACATATACAGTAGCACCATGATAATCCTTATTATTAGTTGTTACGTACTCTGCAAGATGCTCTGTGAAGAACTCAGAGCCTTCCTGAGCAAGCTCGTAAGAAAGGAAGGGACCGTCAACGCGATTACCGTTGGAATCATAAACCCATACCTGAAGATAGAACTCACCTACAGCATTACCCTGTCTGTCTTTCTTATTGCCTGTGGTACCCATATAGTTATAATAGCCTTCACGAACAATATAAAGCTTTTCGGTGTTAGTTGTATCGTCAGTAATTTTATCACGATAAATATCAATTTTATCGCCGTCAACGTCTCTGTACTCTACCCAGTTCCATGTAGAGGCAGTAGGAGTAATAGTAGTTGAAGTTGTCAGGTTCTTATCTTTGTTTCTATCGTTACCTTCTTTAATAACGAAAGAAATGTTCTGCTTATTGTCCTCAAGCAATGAAACGAACTCGTAGTAGTCGTATGTCTGCTTATAACTGCTTCCTGCCTTATAAATATTACAGAAAGTGATACCGGAAACATCGTAAGCTGTTCCGCTAACAGTTGTATTGGTTTCTACAAATGTCATATACTTGCCGGTAGCTGTGGGAATCATATACTGACCTGACCAAGCACCAAACTGAGTATATACATTAGTCTGTGTACCGGGTTTATAGAACCAAGTGTAAGAAGTGATACCGTTTTTCCATTCTGAATCTTCATCTGTGGGGGTGTAAGCGAATATGGTAGCCATAGTTACACCGTTATCATCACACCACTTTGGAGTATGGAAGTAAACGGGAACAATTGTAGAATCCTTGGTAAATGCATAAGAGCCTCTGAAGGTAAGACCGTCTGTAGAGGATGCAGGGGTAAATTCAGTACCGTTGATTACCCAACCATATACATAGTAGTCGGTTTTGCCGTCCTTCTGAGCATATCCGCTGATGTCTGTGTAGATAAATACTTCTTCGCCTGCAGCAACAGTAGCTTTACCACCGTCCACGTTATTAGCTGTGTAAACGTTATCTTCGTTTGTATCAAATCTTACACAACCGATATCTTCGTTTTCAGCCATATCGATAACGGACTGATTAATACCGAAATCCATTGTAACGGTAACGGTTGCTTTCATCTGGGAATATGTCCAGCTAAGAACACCGTTAGCCTTATCAAACGAGAAGTCGATTGCAATACCATTTTCGTTGCTTTCGAAGTTAAGAGTAATCTTAGTACCTGATGATGTACTCTCAACAACAGGGGCGGAATTTTCGCCCTGTTCATCATTAAGATTCCAGTATTTGCCATCACTTCCAAGGATGTTGAAGGAAACGGAATTCTTGTTTGCAGGAATCTGAAGTGAACCTATGTGTAAGCCGTCACCGTAGTTTTCAAGGTCAACGCTAATGTCACCAGTGATTTTGTAGGTAGCGGGAGCTTCATCAGATCCACTATCATAATCAGCTTCATAATACCAAAGATCAGAATTTGAGTTAGAGGAATTATACTTAGTGTTTGTAGTATTGCCCTCTAATATTGTTGTGCTGTTTAGATTAACCTGGTATGTTGGTTCTTGATTTTCTGTTGTCTGATAAACCTTAAACCAAGATGTAGTTAAAGGTGCTTTGAATCTATATACGCCTGTAGCATATTCTTCAACTTCTACCTCGTTGCTTGTACTATTAACACAAACCTTTACGTTAGACCAATTACCACCGTTTTCAATATATATCCATTTTTCTCCGCTGTCAAACACTACTTCAACAGTAACATCTGTGTTACCAGCAGTTACAGTAGCAACATTAGTTTCAGGGTCTACCTCATACTCTGCACCATTAATCTTCCACTCATACTTATAGGAAGAATCCCAAGCGCCTGCGGTAAATGTAAATATATTGCCGGAATCTGCTTCGAAAGTATTTGTTACGTCGGTGCCTTCCATAGTATCGATAACCACATTGCCGTTAAAGGTACCCTGTGCCCAACCTAAGGAAGCAGGAGCCTTAAGAGTAATTGTGCTTGTGCTCTTAACAACCCACTTTGCCTCAATTGTAACGTCGCCTAATACTTTAATTTTAAGTGTATTGTTGTTTGTTTCAACGCGTGTGTAATCAACGCCTTCAACGCCTGTGATTATCCATTTTTCGAAGGTAAAGCCTTCTTTGGGAGTAGGAGTAATCTCAAAAACGTCATCTTTGAAAAGGCCTGTAGTTGTACCTGCGGAAAGAGTACCCATTGTGCCGTTGCCGTCATTAACAACTGTAACTGTGTAAGTATCTCTTACGCCGTACTTGATTACGATTTTACTTTCTTCATTTTCGTTGATAGTAAATTCACCTGTTGTTAAGTACAATTTGTTCTTATCGCCGTTGTTATTAACTAACTCTATACCTTCATAGCTGATAGACTCGATATAATAAGGAGAGTTAGCAAGCTCAGTTACCTGTAATTCTGCCGTTGCATTTACGCCAACCTTGAATTTCTTGTCAGCATTTGCAACAGCCTCTCTGTTGTTTACAAGGAATGAGAAGTTGATGTCTTCAATGTTCTTGCCGTCTGCCTCAATAGCAACGTAATTAAAGGATTTTTGTGCAAAATCAACTTTAATCTTCATATCACAGGTATTATAAATAGTTTTGACTATTGTTGTATCTGAAGAAGCATTACCTGTGAAGATATTCTTATACTCTTCAATTTCTACATTTGTTTCAGGGTCAACTGCGTAAATTCGCTGGATAAAATAATCTTCGTTTGTTACATTAGCAGTAATTTCAACAGGACGCTTATAGCTGAATTTACCTGTGGGGCTAACTGTTAAAGTACCGATGCTTGCATCAGGAGCCTCAACAGAAACAGTAGGATTAGGACTATGAGTAAAGTCAAGAGTTAAATTCTCTGTTATTTCGAATGTGTATTTGAAGGTCCAGTAATTAGGATAACCGTCATCGGCAGTACCGCTAAAATATGTTTCGTTTTCAGCGTAGTTAGTTTCTCTGTTATTAATGCTGAGGTCAGATACATAGTAATGTGTGGGAGAATTTAATTCAACTGTAACCTTCTCACCTGGATAGAATGTTCCTGTGTAATCCTCTGAGGAAATTGCAGTAGCCGAAGTACCCTCTAAATAAACCTTAAAGGAACCAGTGTAAGGAGCAATGTTGTTGTTAACGGCTACAGTTACATCATCTGTGCGTTTTTCAAACATAGCTGTGTAAGATAAAGACTCTACAGCGTTAACTGTGATAGAAACATTTGTATCAATAATATCTGTTCCGTTTTTAGACCAACCAAGGAAATTATAACCGCGATTAGCACTTGCAGTTAGTGTTACGGGATTACCGTGCTGAACAACACCAGTTTCAGGATTAAGAGTAACATTACCTGCTCCAGCAGGATTTACCAAGAAGCTGATTGTATGTTCTTTTAGTTTAAAAATAGCCTTAGCTGAAGCATTGTTAGCTGTGGGAGTAAATGTTGTAGTAGCAGTTGTTGTATCACCTGTACCATTTGTGAATTCCCACTTATCAAACTCATAGCCATCTGCACTATTAGGTGTTGCAACAAGATCAACGGATGTGTTAGGAGCTACAGTAAAAGTACCCTCTGGAGAAACTGTACCACCCTCGCCTGCAGTTACTGAATATGTATAGTTAGACTCTTGAACAGTTAAAGTCATCTTAGAACCACGAACATATAAATATCCATCGTAAAAAACGGGATATATATAGTATGTTCCTGCACCTAAACCAGAGGTCACTAAGTTACTTCCACTAGTATCTAACTTAGTAAAGTTGGAAGAACTATTGACAGTTGAATCAGTAGTGTAGTAATAAGACATTTCCTTAGTACTACCAGAATGAGGAGTAGGCAATGTTGCTGTAACACCTACATCACTACCAGCATTAATTGTTGTGTTATTTAATGTAGCTGTTACTGAATAACCATCTAACTTTTTAGAAGCATTAGCAGTACCACTGCCAGTTATGTAAGCTCCGCCAGCAACAGGTGCACTACTAATAAGTGAACCATAATTTCCGTCGCTCCAACCAAAATGGTAAATATAATAAGTAGTTTTATTTGGAGCTACTGATACAGCTGTATATTTATTACTACTTAATGTAAATAATGATGAACCGTAGTCGAGCTGATAGCTATTTTTTCCGTCTCTAATAAAAAATTTGCTTTGATTCCAGCTAGAAGGTTCGCCAATATAAAACATTATCTTTGTGCCACGTAATACAGCGGTAAGATCATCTGTTGTGTCAGGAGCAGTATATGTGTTCCATGCTCTGCTATAAATTTTACCACTTTGAAAATCCAAGTCACCAGTCTGTCCACTGCCGTTATTAAAGATTACTTTAGTATAGCTATTATTTGAATTATTATACGACCAAATGCTATCTGTGCCAGCAACTTTAGTCATAGCTTTACCTGGCCACCCATTATTTTGTGATGTATTACTACCATTCCATAAATAACAGTTTACATTAGTCCAACCATAAGTTGATGCATCAAAATAAACTGTACCGGTCGCGCCTGTCTCGGCTAATTCTACATTAGCGGCTACTGCGCCTACAATGCCGCTTGAGATAAGCATAAGCATTGTAAGCAACAAAGCTAACGTACGCTTTGAAATTGATTTAATTCTTTTAATCATAATATATACCTCCTATATTACTTTATAGGAAATCAAAGGCCTGCTAACTGCTTCTGAATAGCAGTAGCATCTTTGATTGTTACTCTGCCGTCGCCGTTTACATCGGCAACAAGAGTACCCACTTCAGAAAGCTCAGTAATATTAGCAAGGTCTTTCTGAATAATTGTAGCATCACGAACGTTAAGCTTGCCGTCGTCGTTGGCATCGCCTACTGAAACCATACGGAAGTTTGCGGAAGTTTCTTCAAGAGCACCGCTAACAGGCTCAACAATCATATTGGAAGCATCAACGTAATCGTTCTTATAATCTGCGTTAGTAAGGTTAACTACTGTACCCTTAGTAGCATTGAGGTTATCAATAGCAAAGTAGTACTCGTACACACCTGTTACTTCAGGAAGCTCTTTTGTAATGTCAAGAGTATATGTACATTCCTTGAAATAACGGTTAGAGCTGAAAGAAAGAGTAAGAGGCTCGCCGTCTACAACAGTTGTGGATGCACTGTACCACCAATACTCACCTGTGGAAGTGGAGTTTTCGCCGATGATTGTGCCTGACTTAACCATGGCAACTGCCTCGGCATCGCCAAACTTAACAGTGGGCAAGTAACCATAAGAAACAGCACTCTTGAAGTAAACAGTTACGGTTGAAGTAGCAGAGGAGGGGTCGATAATATTAACTGTGATGTCAATAGTACCGTCCTCAACATCTGATGAACTGCTGTGAGCCTTAACTGTATATGTGCGGGTTTTGCCTGCATCGGCTTCTGTTGTAGTAATGATGAAGATACCATTGGTATTGGTATTTACCTTTTCTCCGTCAAGATAAAGCTCGTAAGCGAGAACAGGGCTATCAGCGGTAACTTCGATTGTGTAGCTGTTGCCTGCGATAACGTTAACCTTTGTAACGGCTGTAAGGTGAATGGTTTTTGCTTCTGCCTGAGTAACAGTCACTGTGATTACTTCAGACTCTTTTGACATTTCTTCGCCGTTTGCGGTAAAGTGAGCAACTACATAATAGTAATATGTACCTGCCTCAAGATCTTTAGTAGGAAGCGACAACTGCTTATTTACCAAAGCAACTGTACCTAAAGACTGATAATTAGTTTTAGAAGTATCGTCACAAGAGAAAAGCTCGTAGCTTTCGTTACTTAATGCAATATTAATTGCTGATAATGAAGGGGTAACGTATGCAGTTTTATCGTTAGTTACCGATGTGCTTGTGGGTCTAACGTAGAAGTTGATAACCGAATCAACAGCAAATGAAACGGTAAGCGTCTTTGCCGCAAGGTCAAGGGTAAAGGTGTAGGTACCGCTCTGAGGATGTGTGAGCTGTAAATTCTCACCGTAACCATCTATGCTAACAGTGGCGTCGTTTTCTGTGGCAGCTGAACCTACAGATTTTTTGAGATAGCCTCTTGTGTTAGTATTGTTTTTATCAATAATGAAACCGCACTCAAAGTCGCCGGAACCAGTCACCTTATATTCATAAGTATAAACAGAACCTTCCTGAGTAAAGGCTGTTGTTTCTTCTGTCCATGCAGAAGAGCCAATGGCGTCGTTATGATTAAGATAAATAGATGATGTATAAGTTTTTGTAGATATACGTTCGACGCCCAGTGTATCACTATTCATATTATATGTGAATTTATATGTGCCACCTTCTGCATAGAAGTTAAAAGCATTAGTTTTATTAGTATATAACTTCCAATCTGAACAACTTTCATAAACTCGTTTATTTTCATCCAAACCGAACTTGTTGGTGCCTTCATAAACATCAAAAGTATAATTGCCCTTGCTTAAAGATAATTCTTTTACAAATATGTTTTCTTTTTCACAATGCATCATACTTGTACTGTTGCGATCCCAGTTAGAATATAATCCGGGAAGATAGATAGTGGTGTCATGGTAAGACCATGTGCCAGTACTCTTATTTCCGTTATTATTATCACCCCAACCATTAATAGTAAAACAGTTATTCTCAAGAGTTAGATCGACTGTCTGATTCCAACAATTTGTCCAGTTATTTGCAGTAGTATCACCGTTCATTCTACCGAAAATAACACTTGTATAATTATTATCAAGTTTTACACTATACCAATCATTACCAATATCTGTCATGTTAATCCATTTGGCATTAATGTTTGTTCCCCACACATAAACAGCAAACCTTGCTCCGCTTGGACTCCAAGAACTTGCCTGCAAGTATATATAATCACCTTTAGATGCACCCGTCTCAGCCATTTCAACTTCGGCGGCTGAGGTGGATGTGATGCCGACAATGCCGAGAGAGAATACCATTATTGTTACCAATAATATTGATAAAGCTCTTTTGGCAAAAGATTTTGTAAGAGTATTCATAATTAAAACCTCCTAATTAATTATTCGTGCGAAGGTGGTTAATACTGCCCCATAGCAAAACGAACGTCTGACCTACGCCGTGCGGACTGCATCTTGTGCTTTTGTACAAAACGTATACCACAAATGCCCAAAGGGTACACTACCCCACCTAATTTTACCATTATATTATAGCGAAGCTTTAGTTAAAAATCAACAATAATTTTCCTTGTTTTTGATTTTTGTTTGTTTGTACAATTTAAATTTTGTAATTTAGTGAATTAGACGATTTATAATATTTTTAAAGAAAAAAACAAAAAGCCCGAGGCTTGAAGCCTCGGGCCGAATTCGACTTATTAGTCTGATGAGTAAGGAAGAAGTGCAAGGTAGCGAGCACGCTTGATAGCTACTGTGAGCTCTCTCTGGTGTGCTGCGCATGTGCCTGTTACACGTCTGGGAAGGATCTTAGCACGCTCGGACATATAGCGACGGAGACGGTTAATATCCTTGTAGTCAATCTTCTCTACTTTATCAACGCAGAAAGCGCAAACCTTCTTGCGAGCCTTTCTGTGATTGTTAGGTCTGTCGTTCATCAGGAATTCTCCTTTCGTAAAATAAATAGGAAAAGCAAATTAATGCTAAAAATCAAGGATTTATCAGAAGGGAAGGTCATCGTCAAGCTGAACTTCCATAAAATCCTGAGAAGTTCCGTTTGAATAAGAGGGAGTCTGCTCGGCATACTGAGGAGCAGGCTGATTGAAGCCGCCCTGACTGTAACCGCCATAAGAAGCATTAGCATCTCTACGCTCGCCTGTGAAGGAAGCGTTGTCAGCAACAACCTCTACAACGTAACGCTTACTTCCGTCATTTGCCTGATAGGTACGGCTCTGAAGCTGACCGTCGATAGCAATGAGGGAACCCTTTCTGAAATGTTTACAAATAAACTCGGCAGTGTAACGCCATGCAACGATATCGAAGAAATCTGCCTGACGCTCTTCGCCACTTTTAACGTAGCTGCGGTCAACCGCAATACGGAAAGTGGTAACGCTTACACCTGATGCTGTTGTTTTAAGCTCAGGGTCTGCAACTAATCTGCCCATTAATACTACTCTGTTTATCACTTAACTTCATCCTTTCATTGACACTATGTGAGTGCCTGCCATAAATTATTCGTCTTTCTTAACAATGATAGAGCGAAGAACACCGTCAGTAATCTTATATCTTCTGTCGAGTTCTGCGGGGAATTCGGGTGTGGACTCAAAGTTAATGAGTGCGTAGTAACCCTCAGATTCCTTATTGATGAGATAAGCGAGCTTTCTCTTGCCCCACTCATCAACGCTCTGCAGTGTTGCATACTTCTCGATACGCTTTGTAAACTTCTCAAGAAGAGCCTGAGCAGCCTCCTCACCGTTCTTTAAAGAAAGAACTACGACTGTCTCATAGTTTGCCTTAACTGCCATTTGTTGCACCTCCTTTTGGTCTGTTGGCGTTGAAATCTGCTTCAACGCAAGGATTTTCTTAGTGTTTCTTATAAAAAGAAACCTGCTATGCATACTTTCACGCATAACAGGTTTAATTATAAACGTAAATTACATATTTGTCAATATCCAAATTTTAATTATTCCGTCATTCGGGCGGATGCTATCCGCCCCTACAGTTATTACTTATAACATTTATATAGCTTATGATAATCCGTCACTTTCAAAGCCTTCACCGCTTATGGTTCCTGCGGTGGTAACGATTACAAATGCTGAGGGGTCTACGCTATGGACCAGAACCGTTGTCTGATGCACCTGATTGGGACGTACCGCACAAAGGATAACCTTTTTATCATCCTTATTATAACCGCCCTGAGCGTTCAGAAGAGTTACTCCCCTGTCGATATCCCTTAATATAAGCTCTGTTACCTCGTCGTAATGAGCTGTCACGATAAACAGCAGCTTGCCGTTATTGCGTGCAAAACCATAAACAATTATATCTACAATTTTTGAACTGGCAAAAATAAACACAATTGCATAAAGGGCATTTTCAATATTGCCGTAAACAATTGCCGCTGCAGCAACAACAAACGCATCACAAAGCACCATAAATTTGCCAAGAGAAATATGCGGCTTTTTCTTGTGCATAATGCGAGAGACGATATCTGTACCACCTGTAGAACCGCCGCGGTTAAATATAAGCGACATACCTGCACCGCATAGGATACCGCCGAACACACACACAAGCAAAGGGTTGCCTGTGTAGGGCTTAACAAAACTTGCAATGAATTCAAGCTCGAAAGCGTCAATCATCAAAGAAGAAATTATCGTTGCAGAAAGAGAACGGGAAAGGTACTTCCAGCCAATTTCTATACCGCCCCAGATAAAAAGAGGAATATTTAAAACCAACGATAAAATACCGATAGGAAAAACAGGCAGAATATGATTAATTAAAATACTAATACCCATAACTCCGCCCGGAGCAATATCGTTAGGGCTTGAAAAAAGCGCCATACTGACTGCATAGATAAAACAGCCAAGAATAATTATAGCATAGTCGATTACAAAGGTTTTTACCTCTTTTGGGGTAAGCTTCTTTTTCATAAAATCACCTATATATACTATTTGTTTATTCCTCTATTATTATATCAAAAAGCTCGCGGCAACGTTCTTCTTTACCACTTAAGTAAAGATATCCGAAAAGTGCCTCCAAGCCTGTGGCGGCGTGGTAATCTGCAAGTGATGAGCTTTTTGAGGCTGAATTCACCGTAACGTTTCTGCCGCGGCGAAAAACGCCCTGCTCCTGCTCGCTTAAAATTGGTAAAATTTTCTTTACTGCCTCTGCCTGAGCTTTACAGCACACCATATCCACCTTAAGCTTGTTCATTACGCCTACCTTGCCTACATTTGACTTACATAGATGCTCACGAACTAAAATCTCGTAAACGCTGTCACCTATAAAAGCAAGGTTTAACGAGGGCATTGAAGTTACATCAAGTTTATTATCCATAGATTACTCCACAAAATCAAACTCTACATCGTAAATAGAAACAGTGTCGCCTTCTTCAATACCTGCTTCCTTAAGTGCATCAATTACACCTGAGGTAACAAGGGCATTCTGGAAGTAGTTAAGGCTTTCGAAGTCGTCGAAGTTAGTGCTGTTAAGCACTCTTAATAGCCACTTGCCCTCAACAAAATAAACACCGTCGTTATTGGTAATTTTAACGCTTCTGTCCTTGATATCCTCAACCTCAACCTGAGGTGCAGGCTCAGCCTCGTAAATTGTTACGGGAGGAAGCTTAGAAAGCATCTCTGAGGTTTTGTTTAAAAGAGCGTCAACGCCTTCATTAATGGGAGCCATTATGGGGAAAAATTCATAGCTCTGCTCCTTTACGAAAGCTTCAAACTCTGCCACCTGCTCATCTGTGGCAAGGTCACACTTATTGCCTGCTACTATCATAGGAAGCTTTGATAAATTCTCGTTAAAATTCTTAAGCTCACTATTAATAATATTGAAATCTTCTTTAGGGTCTCTGCCCTCAGAACCTGCCACGTCGACAACGTGAATAAGCATACGGCAACGCTCAACATGACGAAGGAATCTGTGACCTAAACCGTTACCCTCCCATGCACCTTCAATAAGGCCGGGAATATCAGCCATTACAAAAGAAGTGCCCGGCACGGAATAAACAACACCTAATTTAGGTGTAATAGTTGTGAAGTGATAGTTCGCAATTTCGGGCTTAGCCTCGGAGACTACAGAAAGAAGAGTGGATTTGCCTACATTAGGAAAGCCTACCAAGCCTACATCAGCAAGAAGCTTAAGCTCTAAAGTAACCTCAAACTCTTCACCGGGAAGACCGGGTTTTGCAAAACGGGGAATCTGACGTGTGGGAGTAGCAAAGTGAGGATTACCCCAACCGCCTTTGCCGCCTTTAGCAATTACAACAGGCTCTTTGCCTGAGATATCGGCAATTACTCTGCCTGTTTCGGCATCTTTAATAAGGGTACCCTGAGGAACCTTAACGATTAAATCCTCGCCTTTTTTGCCGTTACGTCTGCCGCCCATTCCGGAGCCGCCGTTAGGAGCTACATATTTACGCTTATAACGGAAGTCAGCAAGGGTGGAAAGGTTTGTATCGGCAACAAAAACCACGTTACCGCCTCTGCCGCCATCGCCACCGTCAGGACCACCTGCAGCTACGTACTTTTCTCTATGAAAGGAAACGGCACCGTTACCGCCGTCGCCTGCTTTTACAAAAACTTTTGCTATATCTACAAACATTTATGTTACCTCCGTTCTCTGAATGTTAGTATCTCAAAACATTCAGGAAATATAGGTAGAATAAGAACAAAAAACGTGCGGAGAAACTCCGCACGTCATTTAGCTTAGATATTACTGCTCAACAGGATAAACGCTGGCACGCTTTCTATCTCTGCCCATACGCTCGAAGCGTACTACGCCGTCAATCTTAGCAAACAGGGAATCGTCAGAGCCTCTGCCTACATTCTCACCGGGATGGATATGAGTACCTCTCTGCTTAACGAGGATGTTGCCTGCTAAAACGAACTGACCGTCTGCACGCTTAACACCAAGACGCTTGGACTCAGAATCACGACCGTTCTTGGTAGAACCCATACCTTTTTTATGAGCGAATAACTGAATGTTAATCTTAAGCATTTACCTTACACCTCCGAAATTTTAACTGTAATGTTTTCTTGGTACTGCTCACTCAGAGCAGTAAGATGAAGTCTGAAGCCACACAGAATGTCCTGTGCCTTCTTAAACTGGGCCGAAGAAAGTTTTATTGCCATAAAGCCGTCGTCCACTTGGATTTCAGGGTTAAGGTTTAAAACATCGGTGATTGTGTTAACCGTCATATAAGCCGCAGAGCTTACTGCCGCACATATAATGTCCGAACCCTCAAAACCTGCACCGCTGTGACCCTCAAGAGTAAACCCCTTGATAAACTCACCGCTCATAGCAAAAGAAACTTTAATCATATCAAGCTGTGATAGACTTGATAACGGCCTTTGTGTAAGGCTGTCTGTGACCTAATTTTCTCTTCTCACCCTTCTTGGGCTTGTAAGTGGAAACAGTGATCTTCTTGCCCTTGCCGGACTTAACAATCTCAGCTGTTACCTTTGCACCCTCAACATAAGGAGTGCCAACGGTGATACCGTCATCATTACCAACAGCAACTACTTTAAACTCAACAGTTGTGTTGTCTTCAGCATCAAGCTTCTCAACGAAGATTACGTCGCCGTTCTCTACCTTGTACTGCTTGCCGCCGGTTTCGATTACTGCATACATTTTAGTACACCTTTTCCTTTATAGACTCGCTACTGTCGGGTGTGGCAAAGCCAACTATAAACCCACAATATGCGGCTCATACACTATAACACAACTAAAAAGCTTTGTCAACATTTATTTTGAAGCTTAACTGCCTTAAGAGTGTTTTTCATTAAAACTGCTATAGTCATAGGTCCTACACCGCCGGGAACAGGTGTAATTGCCGAAGCCTTTGCTGAAACTTTATCAAAGTCAACGTCACCGCAAAGCTTGCCGTCTTTATCTCTGTTAATACCTACATCAATAACAACCGCACCCTGCTTAACCATATCAGCAGTAACAAACTTAGCCTTGCCGATAGCGGCAACCAGAATATCGGCACGGCTTGTTACCTTCTTAAGATTAAGAGTTCTGGAGTGAGTAACGGTAACTGTGCCGTTTGCGTGTAATAAAAGCATAGCCATAGGCTTGCCTACGATGTTGCTTCTGCCAAGAACTACGCACTCTTTGCCCTCAGGGTCGATATCATAAGCTTTTAAAAGCTCCATAACGCCTGCAGGAGTACAGGGAAGAAAATCATAGTCGCCAATCATAATTCTGCCCACATTTGCTTTATGGAAAGCGTCAACATCTTTTTTAGGGTCGATAGCTTCGATAATTGCCTTTTCGTCAATCTGCTTGGGTAAAGGAAGCTGAACTAAAATGCCGTTTACGTCTTCCCTATTATTAAGCTCATCAACAAGCTTTAAAAGCTCATCCTGAGTTGTGTCGCCCGAAAGTGCAAATTCTAAAGACTCAATACCTGTATACTCGCAGGCTTTCTTTTTATTGTTAACGTATACACGGGATGCAGGGTCGTCACCTACAATAACAACCGCCAAAGTCGCCTTTATACCCTTCTCTTTAAGGACTTTGATTTCCTCGGCAACCTCATCTTTTACTTTTTTAGATACCATTTTACCATCTATAATCATAGCACCGAACATATCCTTTCTGTTTCTGAAAATCACAAGCAGGGCCACACCTGCAAGCACCAATAAGGCTGAAAGCACCTGACTTACTCTGGGAGTAAATCCGAAAATGCTGAAAGGCAGGTAAAGACTGTCTGTTCTCAAGCCCTCTACAAGCATTCTCTCAAATCCGTACCAAACAAGATACATAAAGAAAATCTGGCCTTTGTAGCTCTGAAGCTTCTTAGAGAAAAAGTGAAGAAGCACAAAACCAAGCAAACACCATATTGATTCATACAAAAAGCAAGGATGAACTGCAACACCGCCTGTGTTTTGGCTTACCATTCCCCAAGGCAAATCTGTGGGAGTGCCGAAAGCTTCCTGATTCATAAAGTTGCCCCAGCGGCCCATACCCTGACCGATAAGAAAGCCCAGAGCCGCCAAATCAAGGCAGGCAAGAACGTTGATTTTCTTTTTCCATGCTACCAAGCCGCCGCCTAAAAGTCCGCCTATAATACCGCCGTAAATGGCCAAGCCGCCTTGGTGAAAATCGGTGATAATCCTAATTGGATCATCTTTAAAATAATCCCAAGTAAACGCTACATAGTAAAGCCTTGCACCAACAACTGCACAAATAACACCAACAATAACCGCATCCAGAAGCTTGTCGGTATCAACACCAAAGTAAGGTGCGCGCTTCATTGCGTAAAGCACAGCTAAAAGTAAGCCTGAAGCAATAATTATGCCGTACCATTTAACTTCAAAACTGCCTATTGAAAAAGCCGTGGAGTTAATAAAAAACTCCAAACCAAGTTTAGGAAAAGTAACCTGCATATTACTCCCCCTTTACAACCGACAACGAAGAATTTGCTGTGTCGATTTCATTTAAAATATTCATTGCTTTTTCTAAAGTTGCATTTGTAATTGCATCATAATAATCAAAAACTTTTCTCTTAGAGAAATAGAAATCCTCAAGCATATTTGCAATGGTTTCAACAGAATTAAGAGAACCTAAAGCGTCACCGTAAGTTGCTTTCTTGGCATCAGCAAAGTCTTTTTCGTCCAGTCCTTCTGCTTTTACTTTGTCAAAATAAGCTTTCACCGTTTCTGCAACCTTTTCGGGGTCTCGGCTTTCGCCTGAGAAAAGAATTGCAGAATAACCGCTGCCCTCAAACATTTCGTAAGAGAAAGTGGAGTTTATAAGGCCATTATCCATAAGCTCACGATACATGGGGCTGGTGGAAGATGCAAGCATAAAGAGAAGTATATCGAGGTTTGCAAGCTCTTCTTCGGTATGAAGTCTTTCTGCTTTAAGCTTGAAGCCTAAGTTAAAGATTGGCACAGCAACAGGAAAAATCTGCTCTGTGTAAGCTTCTTTAATCTCGTAGGGCTCTGTGGGAAACAAGCTTTCAACCTCGGCCTTTTCCTGCTCTTTAAGGTATTTATCGCAGATTTCAAGAACTTCTTCAACCTTAACATTACCAACAACGGAAAGAGCCATATTATGAAGGTTATAGTAGGAATTGTAGCAGGTATAAAGGCTTTCGGGAGTAATTTCGGCAATAGACTCAATACTGCCTGCAATGTCAACCTTAACAGGGTGATTGTGATACATTGCACCCAAAAGGTTAAAAAGCACTCTCCATTCGGGAGAATCCTCGTACATCTTGATTTCCTGACCGATAATTCCCTGCTCTTTGGCGACTGTCTCCTCGGTAAAATAAGGATTTGTTACCAGCTCTAAAAGTATAGAAAGGCTTTTTTCGAACTGCTCTGTACAGTTAAAAAGGTAACAGGTTTTGTCAAAGCTTGTGTAAGCGTTGGCATTGGCACCTGTTTCGGCATATTTTGCAAAGGCGTCGCCGTCTTCGCTTTCAAAAAGCTTGTGCTCAAGGTAGTGAGCAATTCCGTCAGGCACTCTGACTTTGCCGTCTTTTAAATCAAATTCAGTATTGATACTGCCGAAAGGAGTACCGATGATTGCGTAGGTTGAGCGATAACCCTCTTTGGGAAGAACAAAAATTCTTAAACCTGAGCTATGCTCAATTTCGTAGTATTTTTCATTAAGCTTTGAGCTTTCGTATTCTTTAATCTGCATCGAACTCCTCCTTTCCTGTTAAAATGTAAACAGTATCTAATGTAAGCTTATTAGCAGCTTCAATAATTTCTTCTTTTGTAACAGCGTTGAGCTTTGCGGTGGTTTCTTCCAGAGATAAAAACTCAGGGTCGGTAAGCTGAGAAACAAACCATTCCTCGTTACCTGTTACTGTGTCGGTAATGCTTACAAAGTCGCTTGCAACCGAAAGCTTTGCAAGGCGTACATCTTCGTCTGTGAAGTTGCCTTTTTTAACTTCCTCAAGCTCGTGAAGCACCGCATCAACAGTACGCTGAGCGTTTGAGTTTTCAACTCCGCTTTCAACGGTTAAAATGCCCTTGAAACGGTTATAACGGCTGAAGCAATAATAGCAAAGGCTCTGCTTCTCGCGGATATTAAGGAAGAACTTGGAGCGTGTGCCTGAGCCTAAAATAACATTCATAAGTCTCATTGCAAAAACGCCTTCGTCGTCCTTACAGCAATTGGTTCTGAAGCCCATAAGAACCTTTGCCTGAGCAACATCCATAGACTCCTCTACCCTTTTCACCTCTGTGGCTTCGCGGATAATCTCGGTGTGAAGCTTTTCGGGGGCTCGGTCAATTTCTGCAAACTTTTCTTTAAAAATCTCTTTGGCACTCTCTGCCGTCGCACCGCCTACATAGAACACCTCAAAGCTTGCACCTTTAAGCATTCTTTCCCAAGCTTTCTTTAAGCTTTTGGGAGTGGATTTAAGGATATCTTCACGGCTTCCGTAACGCTTGATACCGAAAGCCTCATTCTCACACATAATACCTATAAGTCGGGAATTTGCGTAAACACGCTTGTCGTTAAATTCAGAATCTGCAAGGTCAATAAGCTGACGACGCTCCTGCTCAACTTCTTCGCTGTCGAAAACACCATCCATAAGCTTAGGCTCAAAAATGACCTTTAAAAGAAGCTCTGAAAGCTCTTTTGAAACCACATCGCCGTCAAAAGCGTAGCGGTCGTCGATTCCTGCTATTGAAAAAGTGAGGGCTAAAGTCTCGCCAGCTTTGCGAACTCCTGCTGAAAGGGATGCACCGTAAAGAGAGCTCAACTTCTTAGAAAGTGCGGTAAAATCAGGATACTCTTCACAGGAGCGTGTAAGCACCTGAGTAAGAAGTGCAAAGTCTGACGCAGTTTCCTTTTCTAAAGGAAGCATTGCAATAGCGGTAAGACGCATGGTCTTGAACCTATCTACGTTAATCTCGTTAAAATATACGTTATCCGAGAGTTTCTCACGAATATTTGTGCTCATAAAAATCATCTCCATATATGGAACTGGCAAACAAAATTTGCCTATTCTATTATTGTATCACAAACTTTCAGGATATTAAAGACTTTTTGAAAATTAAATGTTAATTTATAAAAACAAACACGGAACAGTATAAACTGCACCGTGAAAAAAGTTTAGTATACAAATATTCACTTTTGTTTCAGAGCTAACACACACAACCGTCCCACGTATTCATCGAATTAAGTTATTTTAGTTTGGCATAATAACAGTAATTGTTCGGTTTGCGTAGTCGTATTCGATATTGATGTCAACTCCGCTTTCTTTTAGAGCATTCTCCACTGAAACATGATCAGCCATTATTACGGCCCATTCAATAACGGTTGCGTTGGTGATACCTGGGTATTTACTTTCGCTTTTTGGGAGCAGACCTTTATCTTCCACTGTTTCGCGAGAAAGTTTTTTTCCATGGGCATCTAGTTCTTTTACAAGCTCATTATAATCATTTTCCAATATAAACAGGTGCATATCAGGAACAACTACATATTGTTTGCCGTCAAAGGAATAACACTGAGTTCCGTACTCGTTAAGTGGTGAATCGGCGTATTCTGCACCAATGGAATGTAGAAAAGCAGCCAAGGGGATGAATGCATACTCCTCAGTTAAATTGTAGTGCGAAGTATATACATCTAATTCTTTACCATTAAGTACAATTGTTGGGGCATTGGGATGGTTTTCGCCAGGAACAGGAGGTTTGTTTTGCTCTAAGTCAGGCTCTTGGCTTGTACAGGCTACACAAAACAGCAACAATGTGACAGATAAAAGTATTGTTATAGCTTTTTTCATTTTTTTACGAAGCCTCCCTTTGTGTTTTGTATCATTTATAATTTTATTATATCAAACAAAACTAATCTATTCCATTAGCTATGTATACAGAGTTAAACATATTTTTTTGACAAAGTAGACAAACCCTGAATAAATAGAAAACATACTGTACCTTTATGCAAAAACTCCCCTTGACCTGACAGCCAAGGGGAGTTTTTAAACTTATTATGATTTATTCTGTGCGTCTACAAGTCCTGCACCGCCGTACATTTCACGGAGCTTGGGCTTTTCAATTTTGCCTGTGGGGTTACGGGGAACATCGGCAAAAATAATTCTGTGAGGACGCTTATATCTGGGTAAGTCCATACAGAAGTTCTGAATATCTTCCTCAGTTGCAGTAAAGCCTTCTTTAATCTGGATAACTGCGGCGGCAATTTCGCCAAGACGTTTGTCGGACAAACCGATAACCGCAACGTCGCCGATTGCGTTATAGCCTCTTAAGAAGTCCTCAATCTGAACGGGATAAAGGTTTTCACCGCCTGAGATAATAACATCCTTTTTGCGGTCAACAAGGAAGATAAAGCCGTCTTCGTCTTCCTTAGCCATATCGCCTGTAAAGAGCCAACCGCCTTTGATAGATGCATTAGTAGCGGCTTCGTCGTTATAGTAGCACTCCATAACACCGGGGCCTTTTACACAAAGCTCGCCGACCTCGCCCTGATTTACCGTGTTGCCTTCTTCATCTACAATCTTAACTCTCCAGCCGTAGCCTGCTTTACCGATAGCACCAACCTTGTGGATATTCTCAACGCCAAGGTGAACACAGCCGGGACCAATGGACTCGGAAAGACCGTAGTTTGTGTCATACTGATGATTTGGGAAGTATTCCTTCCACTTTTTAATAAGGCTCATAGGAACAGGCTGAGCACCAATGTGCATAAGTCTCCACTGCTCCAGATTATAGTCCTCGATTTTAAAGTCGCCTCTG